>NZ_JBTMMT010000025.1:0-84708 GCF_055517075.1 Micromonospora sp. DSM 43699 | reverse complement strand
CCGTGACCACCGCGTCAACGTCGCTCGCTCATCGTCGGTCAGCGTCAGCGGCGCAGTGGGACGCCCGGTTCTCGGCATCCCACCACCCTACCCACTTATCAGGCGAATTTCCGGCGCAGGACACTAGCCCCGGGCCGAGGCCCTGCCGCCCGGCCGGCAACCGGTGGGCGGCGGGGCCTAACACGGTCACGGTCGACAGCATCACCAGGCTTCCCCCGCCGGCACCTGCCGCCGTGGGGCTGACTCAGCTGCGGCAGATGACCGTCGCGTCGTCGGCGGCGATGCCGTCGCGCGCCTCGGCCTGCCTGACCTGGCGGATGACCTCGTCGGGGCCGGCGGACGCCAGCAGGTCCAGCAGTCCCGCCCAGTCGGTCAGCCCGAGGGTGTCCACCAGCCTGCTCGCGCCGTTGCTGAGCAGTGCCGCCACGGTCACCTCGGCGGCCGGGCAGCTGCCGGTGACCGCCTCGTCCACCACCCGGGGGTCGTCCTTGGCCACCCAGAAGCCGCCCGGGCTGTTCCGGTGCGCCCGCAACTCGCCCAGCAACCGCCGGTACCTGTCACTGCCCGGGGGTACGCCCCGCAACCGCCGCTCGAAGGAGCGGGCGATCACCACCTCACGCGGATCGTGGGCCACGAACGGCTCGCCGCCCACCCGGCCGAGGACCGCCACCGCGTCACCGAGGACCAGATGCTCGACGCGCCCGCCGGCGAACCGGAGCATCGCCACCGCGGCGTACGGACTGATCGGGTGGGCGACGTCGCAGGTGTCGCGGTGCTCGTCGGTGATCCGCTCGATGCCCTCGGCCAGCACGTCGCGCAGGCTCCGCCCCAGGGACAGAGCGCCCAGCAGGGCACCACCGAGACGGGTGGCGTACCAGGCCACGCCGTGGTGGCAGACCTGGGCGGCGTCGGCGATGCCACCGGCACCGTCGACGAGCACCAGACCGGCGGCGACGGCACCGGCGAAATCCTCGTTGGCCCGGCCGGGATGCCCCGCATCGGTCGCCACAGCCACCCGCACCATCTGACAATCCTACGATCGGTATCGATGCCGGTACGGCGACGGGCCTGCGGGCGGTCAGACATCCGGTTGGTGGACCTCGGCGCTGATCTTCTCGATCAGCCGGCGGGACTCGTCGTGGTCCAGGGCCACCGCGTCCAGACCGGCCCAGGCCTCCTCATACGCGGCCACCTCCGACACCCGGTCGAGATACAGCGCCCCGGTCAACAACTCCCGGTAGACCACCGGCGGGTCCGGTTCGACCCGGTTGACCGGCGGAAAGTCGAGCAGCAGGAACGGGCCCGCGAGAAGGGCCCGGTGCACCCCGACGGCGAGCGGCACCACCCGCAGCGACACCTGCGGCAACCGGCTCGCCTCGACCAGGTGCCGCAACTGCGCGACCATCACCGCCGGGTCGCTGACGGCACGCAGCAGCACGCCCTCAGCGAGCACCACCTCCAACCGGGGTGCCGCCGGCAGCCGCCGCCGCAACACACCCTGCCGCCGCAACCGCACCTCGACCAGGCGGTCCCGGTCCCCCACCGTGAGATCCGGCCGTTGCCGACACACGGCCGTCGCATAGTCGCGGGTCTGCAACAGCACGGGAATCATCCCGTCGGCGTGCTCGCGAAGCCGACAGGCGTCGCCGGCCAGGCTGACGTACGGCTCGCACCAGCGGGGCAGCGGATCCCCATAGGCATGCCACCAACCCCTCGCCCGCGTCTCCCCGGCCAGGGCGACCAACACGCCGGTCAACTCGGGCCGCGCGGCGTAACGCCCGCACATCACCCGCACGTCACTACGGCTCACGGCGGACCGGCCCGCCTCGATCTGCCACAACTTCCGCCGGCTGAACTGCAACGCCTCCGCCGCGCCGTCCACCGTCATCCCCGCCTCGACCCGCAACTGCCCCAGCACCCGCCCGAGGTGCCGACGCGGCACCGACGACCCGCCGTCAACCATCGGCCCGCCGCCCCTCGCCCGACCCGCTCCCCCGCCGCCCACGGCACCCACCCGACGGCAGCAGCAGCGCGTAACGCCCCGCCCGCTGGTTCCGCGTCACCCCCACCCGCCGCACGCCCCGCCCGGACCGCACCACACCGCCACACCACCGGGCCGCAGACCCATCGGGTACGCCCACCAGCCCACCCGACGACCGCGAACACCCCGACCCAACCCCCTCCGGCACGACCCTCCCCACCAGGTCAACAGCCGCCCGCCCCACCCTCAAGAACCACTTCCACCGCCGACCCATGGCCCTCCCCTTCCGTCCGGCTCTCTGGCCGAAGGCTAACAGACCTGTAAAGCCTGTAAAGATAGGATGGGGATGCTTTACTTTTGGACCTCGTCGGCTGATTTGCTGACCGCATGCCGTACGCCCAGCCGCTCTGGCGTCAGATCAGAGATGATCTCCGCGCGAAGATCCGGGCCGGCATCTACCCGCCGGGAAGCAAGCTTCCCGCCACCCGCCTGCTCGCCGCCGAGTACGAAACCAGTCACATGACGGTACGGCGAGCGCTGGACTCCATGATCGAGCTTGGCGAACTGGTCGGCCGCATGGGCATCGGGGTCTTCGTCGCCGACACCTCCGAGCAGGACTCGTAGGCCGGCGCGTCTCCACCCCCACAGCGGGCCGGTGACGTTCCGGTACCGGCAGATCCCGTTGGTCATCCGAGGTCCCGGCGACATCGAGACCTATCGGCAGATCGTCGAGGTGTTGGCCACCGCCGACCCCGCATGCTACCAGCCGGCCTCCCCGGAAAACCCACTGGAGCAACTGGTCGATGTCGGTGGGCGCTGTGACGCCGCCCGTCGCGGACGTCAACGGCTTGAGTAGTGTTTGTGACATGTCGAGCCCTGAGGCATCCAAGGTGGGGGCTTTCGGTCACGCCGTCAGCCCCCTGAACCGCTGAGTTCCTAGTTCGCCTCCCCGCAGTTCTGCTGCTGCGTGGGAGGTCTGCGCACACCTCATGGGCGCTGGCCGCGGTGACGAGACGTCTCCCTTTCGTTCTCTCACCTCGGAGTTCTCGATGCATCTGCCGCTCTACCTGCTTGCCGTGGCGGTCTTCGCCATGGGCACCTCGGAGTTCATGCTCGCCGGCCTGGTGCCGGACATCGCCACCGGCCTCCACGTGCCGGTCGGCGCCGCCGGGCTCCTGACGTCGGCGTTCGCTGTCGGGATGGTCGTCGGTGCGCCGCTGATGGCGGGGCTTGCGCGCCGGTGGCCCGCCAGGGCCAGCCTGCTGGGTTTCGTGCTGGTGTTCGCCGTGGTCCACGTCGTGGGCGCGCTGACCACGAGTTTCCTGATCCTGCTCGTCACCCGGGTGATCGCCGCCCTGGCCAACGCCGGCTTCCTCGCCGTGGCACTGAGCACGGCGGCCACGCTCGTCGCACCTGACCAGAAGGGGCGCGCACTGGCGGTGCTGCTCTCCGGCACGACGGTGGCCACCATCGCGGGAGTGCCAGGCGGTGCGCTGCTCGGCACGTTGCTCAGCTGGCGTTCGACCTTCTGGGCGATCGCCCTGCTCTGCCTTCCCGCTGCCCTCGGCGTCGTGAAGGGCATCCCGGCCCGGGCCGGGAGGACCCCTGCGGGGATTGCGGCGACCTCGTCGCTTCGCGACGAGATCGCCCAGCTCATGATGCCCAGGCTGCTCCTGGTCATGCTGCTCGGTGCCCTGGTCAACGCCGCCACCTTCGCCACGTTCACATTCCTGGCACCGATCGTGACCGACACCGCCGGCCTGGGCGAGCTCTGGGTTCCGGCCGTGCTGGTGCTCTTCGGCACGGGGTCCTTCGTCGGCGTCACCCTCGCGGGACGACTCTCCGACAGGCATCCCGCGATCGTGATCGCAGTCGGTGGTCCGTTGCTACTGCTCGGCTGGATCGCGTTGGGGGCCCTGGCTACCCAGCCTGCGGCCCTTCTCCTCCTCGCGGTCACGCAGGGCACGCTCTCCTTCGCGTTGGGTGCCACCCTGATCGCCCGGGTGCTCTACGAGGCAGCGGGCGCCCCCACCATCGGAGGGTCGTATGCCACCGCGGCGCTCAACGTCGGTGCTGCTGGCGGCCCCGTCGTTGCCGCAGCGACCCTCAGTGCCGATGCTGGCGACCTCGGTCCGGTATGGGTCAGCGGCCTCCTGGTCGCGGTCACCCTGCTCATCGCCCTGCCGCTCCTGGGGGTCATCGCGCCCCGCCCCGACCGGGTGATCCGGTGACCCGTACGAACGCCGCGTGTCCGAGGCTGGGGAAGCGACGAACGACCGGTGGGGAGCACCTGTCGTTCGGCTCGTAGTTGAGACGGTCGATACCCCCATCCCTCCGGACGGTTCCTGTGTCGGACCGAACGGGAAGGGCAGTGCGGAACTGTCGTACCCGTGGGCCATGATCTTGTGGTCACGGCGTCGCCGGCCCCGGCCGGCGCGCGCCATCAACCCTGGTCGACGCCGGTGTCACGGCGGGTGGGAGGACGTGTGGTGACGGACCCTGACGGGGCCGCCCGGCGGCGGAGCGTGCTGGTGGTGGTGCCGCCTGCCCGGCCCCGCAAGCTGGCCAAGGTGCCCTTCGTCGAGCTGGCCGACGGACGGTTGCAGGGGGTGGTGTCCAGCGGGTCCGACATCGAACGGGTCTACGTCTCGTCGGTGACCGCCGGCACCCACGCCTACCATTGCAGCACCAACAACAACCGGCCCTGCGGTGGGCTGCGCGGCGCGCCCTGCAAGCACCTGGAGGCCCTCGCCGACGAGGCCGTGCTCCAGTACGGCGTCGACCGGGTCGCCCGCTACCTGCGGGTGGACGCCGGCGACGGGACGCAGACCGGCGTCGAGCTGCTGTCCCGGCTCGACGCCCGGCACGAGCCGACCCCGGCCGCTGTGGTGTTCAGCCGGTTCCTGCGCCACCTGGCCTACCTCGAACTCCCGGCCAGCACCACCGCGCTGCCCGAGCTGCACTGGTTCCCGTCCACCGGGGCGGGTCGCTGATGCGGGGCGCACAGCTGGCGCAGCTGCACGACGACGCCCCCACCGGGCTGGCCGACGCCGACGACGTGGTCGCCGGCTTCGACGAGGCCCTGCTGGGTGGCTTCGCCCGGGTCGGCGAACAGGACGCCGCCGCGTTGACGGCACTGGCCGGCGCGGTGGCCGGCACGCCGTTGGGCGAGCGGGTGGCCGAGGCGGTGGGCAAGGTGATCGCAGGTTCGGTCGGCCAGGAACATCTGGCCGCGCTGGCCGGAGCACGGGCCGCGCTGCTCGGGGCGACCCACGACGCCCTGCTCGACCGGTGTGACACCGCCCTCGGGCGGGACCGGGCGGCGTGGACGTCGCCGGCCGGCGGGCCGGTCGACGGTTCCCCCGCCCGTGCCGCCGCCCGGTCCTGGCTGCACGAGGCGGCCCTCGCCGGGTGGCGCGGCGTCGACCACGAACTCCTCTCCGCCGTCGGGACGCCGGTCGAGGCGGCGCTGGCCGAGCCGGGGTCGCGCCGGCTCGCGGTACTGCTCGACGGGTTCGCCGCCGAGCTGCGGGCCGGGCTGCCGGTGGCCACCATGCCGCAGGTGCCGGTACGCCGCTGGGCGGACCTGTGGTCCCGGAGCGTGCTGCTCGC
This sequence comes from Micromonospora sp. DSM 43699, assembly GCF_055517075.1. Taxonomy (NCBI): domain Bacteria; kingdom Bacillati; phylum Actinomycetota; class Actinomycetes; order Micromonosporales; family Micromonosporaceae; genus Micromonospora; species Micromonospora sp. DSM 43699. The sequence goes on along the minus strand of NZ_JBTMMT010000025.1, from coordinate 79,115 downwards.
CCAGGACTGGCCGGCCCCGGCCACCGTGGCGGAAACCGAACAGGTGACCGGTCGGCTGTTGCCGCTCGGGGTCGACGTCCATGAGCACGAAACCGCCGTCCAGGTGCAACTGCACGCGATCCTCGAACCGGCCGACGCCCCGACGCCCCGGCTGGTCCGGGTGACGGTGGGCGCGGCCAAGGTCGCCACGATCGGTGGGCCGGCGGTCTGGCGGCTGTTGTCGGCGTACCCCGTCCTGCTCACTGCGATCGCGCAGCGGCGGACGCTGACCGTCACCGACCTGCCGGTGCACGGCGGCGACCTGCACTGGGTCGACGGCCGGGCGCAGGCGGGCGAGCCCGCCGACCCGTTCGCCACCGCCCGGGTGCTGCTCGGCACGGCGACGGCGACGGCCACCCCGCCGCTGGACCGGCACCCGGCGGCGATCGCCGAGCCGGTGCTGCTGGAGGGCTACACCGTGCACGACGACGGAACGACCCTCGACCTCGACGGGCATCGCCTCGCGGTCACCGTCGACCGGTTGCCGGCGGGTGGCCCACTCACTCCCGCGCTGGTCGCCGCCTCGTCGGCCTGCCTGGGCCTGCTGCGCTGGGACGACGGGCGGTGGCTGGTGCAGCCACTGGCGGTGCGGGCCACGGTCAAACGCCGGCCGGTGGAGGCACACAACGGCGACTGGGCCGACGGGGTGACCGACCCGAAGGTCGCGAAGGCCGAGGCCAGGGCGGGCGACGCCGTGGCCGTGCTGCGCGAGCGCGCGGGACGGTTGCTGCGCCGATGACCGAACCCACACCTACCGGTGACACTCCGCCCACCGGCGAGGCCGTGACCCCCGGCGACCTGGCCGCCGCCAACCGTCGGCAGGTGCTCTACTGGCGGCTGCTGGGCCGGCTCTTCGACCCCGACGAGCAGCCCAGCCTGGAATCGGCGAGCGTGGCCGTGGTCGACGACCTCGGCCTGCCCGCGGCCCTGCTGGACCCGACCGTCTCGATGGACACCGTCGTGCAGCGCTTTCCCGCGCTCGCCGACGAACTGCGCGGCCTGCTCGCCCCCGACCCCGACGGGAGCGCCGACGACGCCGACCGCGTCGCCGGTGGCGACGGCGAGAGCACGGCGGGCACGCCGGCCGGCGAGGTGGTGGAGGCGGGTGGCGCTACCAGCGAAGATGACGCCACGACCGGGGGCGGTCACCCGGACGACGGCGACATCGGGGCGCACCGGCCCGGCACGACCGAGGTACGCCGGGCGGCGCTGGTGTCGAAGCTGCTGCTCAACGTCTTCGGCACCGGGTCAGGGCCGGTCAGCGCCGGTCAACTGGCCCGTTGGCAGGCCGACGCCGGCTGGTTCGAGCAGGCGCTCGGCTGCCCCCCGGGTGAGCTGCGTCGGCAGGGTGGCACCGGGCTGGGCGGCACCCTCGCCGGCCTGGAGGGCGACCTGGTCCGCCGGATGCACCTGCGGGAGGTGCTGGCCGACCCGAAACTGGCCAGCCAGCTCACCCCCAGCATGTCGCTGATCGAGCAGCTGCTGCGGGACAAGGCGAATCTGTCCGGGGTGGCGCTGGCCAACGCCAAGGCGCTGATCCGGCGGTTCGTCGACGAGGTCGCCGAGGTGCTGCGGACCCAGGTCGAGCAGACAAGTGTCGGCACGATCGACAGGTCGGTGCCGCCGAAGCGGGTGTACCGCAACCTCGACCTCGACCGCACCATCTGGCAGAACCTCACCAACTGGAGCCCAGAGGACGAACGCCTCTACGTCGACCGGCTCTACTACCGGCAGACCGCCCGCAAGACCACCCCGTCGCGGCTGATCGTGGTGGTGGACCAGTCCGGCTCGATGGTCGACTCGATGGTCAACTGCACCATCCTGGCCTCGATCTTCGCCGGCCTGCCCAAGGTGGACGTGCACCTGATCGCGTACGACACCAGGGCGTTGGACCTGACCCCGTGGGTGCACGACCCGTTCGAGGTGCTGCTGCGGACCAAGCTCGGCGGCGGCAACGACGGGCCGGTGGCGATGGCGATGGCCCGCCCGAAGATCGTCGAGCCGCGCAACACGGTGCTGGTGTGGATCTCGGACTTCTACGAGTTCGACCGCTCCCAGCCGCTGTTCGACGGCATCGAGGCGGTGCACCGCTCCGGGGTGCGGTTCATCCCGGTCGGCTCGGTAAGCAGCTCCGGCCAGCAGAGCGTCAACCCCTGGTTCCGGCAGCGCCTCAAGGACCTGGGCACCCCGGTCCTCTCCGGCCACATCCGCAAACTCGTCTTCGAGCTCAAGAGCTTCCTCACCTAGGAGAGACACCCCTGATGTCCGAGATGTTGCGTGCCCCCGCCGAGGTCAAGTACGCCGAGGAACTCGACTACCTGGAGTCGGTCGACACCGGCCCGAAGCCGTTCTCCTGGCGGCTGAGCCCGCGCATGGTCCGGCTGTTCGTCCTCGGCTCGGAACGGGCCGACGGGCTGGAGCGGGAGATCCCGCAGAAGTGGTTCGGCGACCGCAGTTTCGTCGAACGCAGCATCGTGACCCTGGCGTCGGACCGGGGCCTGCTGCTCATCGGCGACCCCGGCACCGGCAAGAGCTGGCTGGCCGAGTTGCTGTCCGCCGCGATCTGCCGCAACTCCACCCTGGTGGTGCAGGGCACCGCCGGCACCACCGAGGACCACATCAAATACTCGTGGAACGTCTCGATGGTGATCGCCAAGGGCCAGTCCCGCGAGTCGATGATCCCGTCACCGATCATGACGGCGATGGAGCAGGGCGTGGTGGGCCGCTTCGAGGAGCTGACCCGGTCCACCAGCGACGTGCAGGACGCGCTGATCTCCATCCTGTCGGAGAAGTACGTCTCCATCCCCGAGCTGAACGACGACAACATCGTCTTCGCCCAGCCCGGATTCTCCATCATCGCCACCGCGAACAGTCGGGACCGGGGCGTCAACGACCTGTCGTCGGCGTTGAAGCGGCGGTTCAACTTCGTCCGGATCCCGGTGGTCACCAACAAGCGCAGCGAGGCGGAGATCGTCCGGTTCCGCACCGAGGAGCTGCTGCGGCGGCACCGCATCGAGTTGGACGTGCCGCCCACCCTGCTGGACATCCTGCTGCAGAGCTTCGCCGACCTGCGGGCCGCCGCCGCGTCGGCGACCAGCGACGACGAGAAGCTGGAGTCGGCGCTGTCCACCGCCGAGCAGATCGGCGTGCTGGAGGACGCCATCCTGCACAGCCAGTTCTTCGGCGACCGTACCCTGCGGGCGGAGACGCTGGCCGGGTCGCTGATGGGGTCGCTGGCCCGGCGCAGCCCGGAGGACCTGGCGATCCTCAACAAGTACCTGCACGGGGTGGTGGAGCCCCGGGCCAAGCAGGACAGCGCGGGCTGGGCGGGCTTCCTCGACGGCGGTCGCCAGGCGATCGCCTCGCTGTCATGACCGCCGACACCGCCACCGGCACCGCCCCGGTCGATCCGCACCGCGCGGGCGGTGCCGAGGACCCGGGCCCCGCCGCCGGGGGTGGCGTGGTCGCCGGGCCGTTCGGGGCGCTGCGGGAGCAGCTCACCGATGCGGCGGCCACCTTCGCCGGCTCCGCCGACGCGCTGGCCGGCATCCTCGCCGGCATCGTCGACGACGTCGACCGGGCGCTGGGTGAGCGGTTGGAGATCTTCCCGGTCTGTCACCACTCGCCGGCCTCGGCGCTGGCGATGGTACGCCGGCTGCGGCACAAGCAGCCCAAGGTGATCTACCTGGAACTCTGCGAGGATCTCCAGCCCCTCCTGGACGAGTTGCGCAACTGCCGGTTACCGGTGGCGGTGCAGGCGTTCGCCTCCGAGCTGGACGGCTTCCCCGCCGAGTGGGGGCCGCTCAGTGTGGTCGCGCCGGTCACCGAGGCGTCCGCCGAGTACCAGGCGATCGCGTACGCATTGGAGACGCCGGGGGTGGAGCTGGTGCTGGTGGACCGGTCCACCGACCACGTCTTCCAGTGGTCCCCCCGCGACGACGCCCCGCCGGCCGGGGACGACACCGCACCGGCGGCGGCCACCGCGTCGACCGGGGGCGCGGGTGAGCAGGCGGCGCTGCACGGCGACGCGGTCGGCGTGGAGATCGGCGACCTGCGGCCCCGGTTCGCCGAGCTGGAGGCGTACCTGCTGCACCACGGCAAGGTGCGGCACTGGTCGGAGTGGTGGGACCAGTACGTCGAGCGGCCCCTCGCCGACGCCGACCACGACACCTACCGGCAGGTTATGGTGCTGATCGGCAGCCTGTTCCGGCGGCTGCGACCCGCCGGGTCGGACCGTACCGACCGTGACGAGGACCGGGAACGTTACATGTGGACCCGGATGCGGGAGCACCTCGCCGCGTCCGGGGCCGATCCGGCGGACTGTCTCTACGTGTGCGGCGCGTTCCACGCCGCCAGCCGGGTCGCACAGTTCGGCCTGGACTCCCCCGCCCCGGACTTCGAGATCACCCCCCGCACCGGCACCCGCTGGCGGTACGGGCTGATCCCGTCGAGCCACTCGGCCATCGAGGCGCAGTTCGGCCTGGCACCGGGTTCGGTGTCGATCGCCGCCGCCACCTGGACCAAGGCGGTGGGCGGGTCGGGCCTGACGCCCTACCGGCTCGACGGCCAACGGGGCGGGAAGACCCGGGGCCGACGCAAGGCAACGGTGCCGGTCGCCGCGCCGGCCGGGTCGGTCGCCGACCGGCTCACCGGGTTCCTCGCCGCGCCCCCGCACCTGGACGGGCTGGACGAGGCGGAGCTGCGCGGCTGGTGCGTGGACATCGTCCGGTTGGCCCGACGCAACGGCTACCTGGCCAGCACCGCCGACGCGATCGCGGTGTTCGAAACCTCGATCCTGCTGGCCGGATTGCGCAACCGGGCCCGCCCGACCCCGTACGACTTCGCCGACGCGGCGGTGACCTGCATCGAGAAGGACGTCGTACCGGGTCGACGGGACGTGCGGCGGCTCTGCGAGATCCTGCTCGGCGGGGACCGGATCGGGCAGGTCGGCTACGACGCCCTGCCGCCGCTTGCCCGCGACGTGCTCGACCGGCTCCAACCGCTCGGGCTGGACCTGGAGAAACGCACCATCGGGCGGGCCCTGCTGGACCTGCACGCCAATCCCGGGCTGACCGGCTGCTCGGATCTGCTGTGGATGCTGCGGCACCTGCTCCCGGCCGACGCGGTCCGCCCGATCATGGGTGAACGCCGGTTGGGGCACCGGTCGATCCAGGAGAGCTGGGACCTCGCGTTGGGCCGCCACCAGCGGGCGCTGATCGAGCTGGGCTACGAGGGGGTGACCGTCGAACAGGTGCTGGAGCAGCGGCTGCGCCGATCGGTCCGGGGCCCGGACGCGACCGCCGCCGGTGCCCTCGCCGCCGTGGAGGACGCCATCCGGCTGCTGAACAGCCCCCGGTTGGTCGACGAGCTGGGCACCCGGGCGGTGGAGCTGCTGGCCACCGAGCGCACCGTGGACGACGCCCCCGAGGTGCTGCGGCGGATCCGCCGGTTGCTGGCCCACCACCGGGCCACCGCGCCGACCCTGCCGGCCTGGTGCGAGGCGTTCGTGACGACCGGTTACGCGCACTACTGCACCCTGCTGCCGACCGCGTTCGTCGAGGAGGAAACCGGGGTCCGGCAGGTCGGGGCGATGCTGGGCTTCCTGTTCAGCATGGAGAGCCTGGCGCTCTCCCTGGGCTGCGACCGGTCCCAGCTCGAGCTCGCGGTGGCCCAGTCGCATCCGGAGACACCGGCGAAGGTCGCCCTGGTCTGGGCGGCCCGACACCAGCTCGGCCTGCTGCCGTTGGCCGAGCTGCGGGAGCGCTGCGGGCAACTGTTGGCCAACCCGCTGGTGGTGCCGGCCTTCCCGCGCTACCTCTCCGGTTTCGTGCACGCGCTGGAACCGGTGCCGGGGCTCGCGCCGTTCGTGGTGGAGACGATGTCCACCGCCTTCGCCCGGCTGCCCGACCCGGTGCTGCTGCCCTGGCTGCCCACTCTGATCACCACGTTGCGGGAACACGGCCCGGAGCTGGTCCCGTTGCTGGTCCGTGAGGCCGCGCGTACCTTCCCGGGGACGTTGCCCGAGTTGGATGCCTGGGTGCCGCCCTGGCTGGGGCCGGCGCCCGCACCCGCGCCGACGACGCACCGGGCCGGGCCGGTGGGGCAGGTGCACACCCTGCTCGCCGGGCATCCGGTGGCGGTCGACGCGGTCGCCGCGCTGCTCGGCTGCGACGGCGACTGGTCGACGCCGCCCGCCGGCCCGGTGGGGGTGGCGGTGCCGGCGCTGCTGGCTGAGCACCCGGCCACCGCGCAGGCGGTCGCCGCCCTGCTCGTCGGCCCGCAACGGGGTCGCCTCCGATGAGGTCGATCGGAGCCGGGGCCTGCTTCCCGGCACGCCATCGGCGGTCGACGCACGTCCCGATCCGGGTCGTGTGAGATGTCCCATGCCCGCCGGAAGACAGGCGGGCGGCAGGCAGGAGCATCGCCGACGGTCCCGCCGGATTCTTGCCGATGCTTCTGCCTGTTCTCGGCGCCCCGGGATCACTTGACTCACAGCCATGACGCAAACCCGGAATGTGACCTACCGCGTGGTGGTCGCCGGCGTGCTGCTCGGTGCCACGGTGGTGGTCGGTCCGCTGGCGGCGCCCTCACACGCCGCGCCCAGCCAGCCGTTCGCACCGTCGGCGACGACGCCGACGCCCGAGAACGGCCGCTCCATTCTCGACCTGATCCCGGCGCAGACGCGGGACCGGATGCTCGCCCAGGCCCCGCTCGTCGACGCCGCCAACGTCGTCCGCACCGCCGTCGATGCCGGTGCGCCGCGCGGCTACGCCGGTATCGGGCTGGTGGACGACCACGTCACCCTCTGGTGGAAGGGCACCCTGCCCGGTGACGTCGCGGCGGCGGTGACGACCGCTCGCCGTACCGCACCGGTCGAGGTCGTCGGGGCGACCTACACCCGCAGCGAGTTGAAGAAGGCGGCGGCGAAGCTCGCCCCCGTCGTCGAGGCCGACCCGAACGACGCCGCCCACGCCGTCCGGCTGCGGACCGACGGCTCCGGGATCGAGGTCGCGGTCGACCCGAAGGCCGGCGCGAAGCAGCCGAAGCTGCCGGCGACCGGAGTCACCACCCGGACGGTGGTGCGCGAACGGATGGTCGAGCGGTCCCGGTACAACGACTCCGCGCCGTACGACGGCGGGATCGGCATCGGCCTGACCACCTACGCCTGCACCGCCGGCTTCGGCGTCCGCAACCACAGCACCAACGTGGGCTACCTGCTCACCGCGGAACACTGCGGTCCCATCGGGCAGGCCTGGCACGTCGGCTGGAACACGAACACCAACACCGGCACGCTGATCGGCTACTCGGTCGCCAGCAACGACGACCACGACACCATGCTGGTCTCCACCTCCTCGCCGGGCAGCCACATCTATGTCGGTGGGCAGAACGACGAGGTACGCGCCCAGGTGACCGGGTGGACCGAGGTCTTCCCCGGCCAACTGCTCTGCCAGTCGGGATACACCTCGGCCGGTGAGATCGGCGGACCGGTCTGCAACCTGCGGGTCGACTTCCACTACGACGACATCGAGGACCTGGTCGAGGCCACCCAGCTCGACGGCGCGGAGTCGGCCCGGGGCGGCGACAGTGGTGGGCCGGTCTACTCGGTCAACGCCAACGGCACCGTCCTCGCGGCCGGCACCACCACCCGGTCGGCCGGTCCCGGTTTCGGCTTCCAGGACTTCGCCACCGCCCGGGACGACTACGGCGACATCCGGCCGGCGACCACCCTCACGAGCACCTGCCGGGTGTCGTACGTGGTGACCAACTCCTGGGGCACCGGCTTCAACGCCAGCATCACCGTCTACAACGACGGTCCGACGGTCAACGGCTGGTCGCTCGGCTGGACCTTCCCCGGCAGCCAGCTGATCCAGGGCCACTGGAACGGCGTCTTCCAACAGACCGGCGCGGCCGTCACGGTGGCCAACGAGAGCCAGAACGCCAACATCCCGACCAACGGGGCGGTCAGCTTCGGCTTCACCGCCAGCGGCGCTCCCACCACCCCGGCACCCTTCACGCTCAACGGGACCACCTGCAACTGACCCGTCCCGGCCGCCCCGGGCACCGAAGCCGGGCGGCACCCCCACACCCTGGTCGTCCGTCACGATCCGGATGACCATCAGGTCGGGCCCCGCCGGTCACCCCGGCGGGGCCACGGCACATCCACGCTCCGCCCGATGCCCGCCGGCCGTCGCCGACCTGCCTTGACCTCGGGTGGAGGTCCCCGTCGCGCTGCGCGACGGGGACCTCCACCCGACGCGCGGCCGGGGACGGGACCTCCGCTGGCCGGGCGGCGTTCATGCCGGTCCCGGCCACCGTGCAACGGCTGTTCACCAGCCTCTCGCAGGCTTCGTGATCGACACGGTCACCACCGGATCGAGCGGAGGGCTCCGCAGTGCAGGACAGGGAATCCGAGGACGCCACAGGCGGTCAGCTGTCGCGTCGCCAACTGGTGAAGTACGCGGGCGTCGGCGCGACGCTCGCCGCCGCCGGCCCGTTCGTGGGCGTCGAGGCGGCCCAGGCCGACCCGGACCGGCAGGATCAGACGAAGGCCGGCTCAGCGCGGCCCGACAACCGGAGCTGGCGGGCCGGCGACCACCACATCCACTCCGAGTACAGCGGCGACTTCGACACCTCGACGAACCCGCCGACGTTCCGCAAGGGCGCCGACGCGGTCTACCCGATCGTCACCAACGCGATCATGGCGAAGAACTTCGGGCTGACCTGGGCGATGTGCACCGACCACGGCGGGCCCACGCACTCCAAGGTGAACCTGGAGCAGGCGTACCCCGATCTGCTGCGGTCCCGCCGGCTGGTGCCCGAGGTGTTGCAGTTCTGGGGGATGGAGTTCGACGCCCCGGCGATGGACCACCACACCCTGATGATCCCGCGGCACGCCGACGAGGCGAAGCAGCTCTTCGAGCTGGAGAGCCGGTTCGCCAAGCGGGACCCGTTCCCGGCCGACCCCGGCCGGGACACCGAGGCCAAGATGGTGGAGTTCCTCAAGGTGGCCCGGAACATGCCGCACAAGCCGCTGGTGATCGCGCACCACACCTCCCGGTCGGCGACCGGGCTCGGGGTCTACGGGCAGGACCTCCCGCACGAGTTCCGCAACGGCAACGACGCGGCACCGGACGTGTACGTCGGCTTCGAGGGCGCCCCGGGGCACCAGGCGGCCCCGCTCAACGGGGGCGCCCGCGGCGGGTACGGCAACCACCCCACCTACGGCGGCTACGACCAGGCGACCGCCCGGGTCGGCGGGCTGTGGGACGCGCTGCTCGGTGAGGGACGGCACTGGTGGATCACCGCCACCTCCGACTCGCACGTGCACTGGTCGCGCGGCGGCGCGGACTTCTGGCCTGGTGAGTACAGCAAGACCTACGTGCTGGCCCGCCAGGAGTACCGCGACATCATGGACGGGCTGCGCCACGGACGGATCTTCGTCACCACCGGTGACCTGATCACCCGGCTCGACGTCACCGCCAGCAGCCAGGGGCGCTCGGCCGAGATGGGCGAGACCATCACGGTCAGCCGCCGTAACCGCACCGACGTCGACGTCGAGATCCGGTTCCGGCCGCCGGCCGGGACGAACGCCAACGGGGACCGCCCGCAGGTCCGGCGGGTGGACCTGATCGTCGGTCAGATCACCGGCCCGAGCGCCGACCGGGACGCCGACACCAATCCCACCACCTCGGTGGTCGCCCGGTTCGGCCCCGGCGACTGGCGGCAGCAGGGCGCCGATCACGTCATCCGGCACACCCTGCGCAACGTCGACACCGACAGCTACCTGCGGGTACGCGGCACCAGCACCGACGAGGCCGAGCCGCTCGCCGACGGGCTGGAGAGCCCGTGGAGCGACCTGTGGTTCTACTCGAACCCGGTGTTCGTCCGGGTGCGCTGACCGACTGGCCCCCGTGCCCGCCGTCGCCGCTGCCAGCGGGGCCGGCGGGCACGGGGGCCGGTCTCGTTTCGTGGACACCCGCAGACGCGACCCGGGCCACCCGCACCGTCGACGCGGCAACCGACCTCCACAGTGGATAGGTCGACTCGCCGCTGAACGCCCGCGTTCGACCAGGTGTGGGGCAATTGGCAGATCACGTATCGCCGCCCTGTTGTGAATCTTGACCGCCCGAAAGCGCAGGTCATACGCTCCGGGCACCCCTGATTCATTTCCCGGGAAGGGAAACTGGACACCTTATGCGACCTGCGGACATCCGATCCACATTGCTTTCCCCCAGGCGGCTGGCGAGCGCCACCGCAATCGTACTACTAGCCGGAATGACGCCCCTACTGGTCGGCCCGTCGGCCGCCGCCGCGCCCCCGACGACCTGTAGTACCGATCCGGCCGACCGACTGGCCTCGGTGCCCAGCCCGGAGAGCTTCCTCGGCTTCCCGCTCGGCACCGGCCAGGAGCGGGTGGTCACCAACGAGGAGGTCCGGGGCTACCTGAGCGCCGTGGACACCGCCTCGAAGCGGGTCGTCACCGGCGTCATGGGCACCAGTGTGCTCGGCCAGCCGCTGCCGTACGCGGTGGTGTCGAACGAGCGTAACGTGCGACCGGCCGTGCTCAAGGGCATCGCCGAGGACGTCCGTTCGCTGCGCGACCCCCGCCAGGTCGACCAGCAGCGGGCCGGCGAGATCGCCGAGGCGGCCCCGGCGATCGTCTGGGTCACCGCCAACGTGCACGGCGGCGAGAAGAGCGGCACCGACGCCGCCCTCAAGACGTTGTACGAGCTGGCCGCCGGGCTGTCCTGCGAGGTCCAGCAGCGCAACGACAACCTGGTCACGATCATCGTGCCGACGCAGAACCCGGACGGCCGCGACGCCAGCCGCCGGCAGAACGAGTACGGCTTCGACATGAACCGGGACTGGTTCGCCCGGACCCAGCAGGAGACCGACGGCAAGCTCGAGCTGATGCGGAAGTACCCGCCGCAGGTCTTCATCGACGCGCACGAGATGGGCGGCCGACAGTACTTCTTCCCGCCGAACGCCGACCCGATCCACCACGAGATCGCCGGCGAGGCGGTGGACTGGATCAACCGGATCGGCGAGGCCAACAAGACCGGCTTCGGCTACAACGGCGCGTGCAGCGCCACGGTGACCACCGAGTGCTACTTCAACTACTCCACCTACGACCTGTTCTTCATGGGGTACGGCGACACGGTGCCGGCCGCCGGCTTCGGCGCAGCCGGCATGACCTTCGAGAAGGGCAGTTCGTCGGCGGTGGCCGACCGGGTGCAGCAGCAGTTCCACACCCAGTGGTCGACCCTCGGCTGGGCGGCGGCGCACAAGAGCGAGGTGCTCAACGGCTGGTTCAAGGTCTGGAAGGACGCGCTCGCCCAGGGTCGGGCCGGCACGTTGGAGCCCAACGAGGTGGTCCAGCCCACCAACACCGTGCAGTTCCCGGTGCCGAACCAGACCGTCCGGTCGTACTTCCTGCTGCCCGACCGGCAGCTCGCCGACGCCCGGCAGCTGGTCGAGCGGCTGCGCCGGATGGACGTCGAGGTCTACCAGGTCAAGAAGGCCGTCAAGCTGCCCACCGCGAAGCTCTTCGGCGGCCGCTCGGCGACCAACCTGACCGTGCCGGTCGGCTCGTACTGGATCCCGATGAACCAGCCGCAGAAGCACTGGATCCAGGCGATCATGGGTGAGGACCCGTACACGCCGTTCCCGTACTTCTACGACGTGTCCTCGTGGAGCAACCCGCTGCTGATGGGCGTGAACGCCGTCTACACAGGCGCCGACGTCAAGCCCAACGCGGAGCTGATCGACAAGATCCAGAACACCGGTGGCGGCAAGATCCTGGCCGCCCCGCCGTTGAAGGGCTCCTACACCTTCGCGCTGGACTCCGCCGCCGCGGCCGAGTTCACCTTCACCCTGCTGGGTAAGGGCGTGGAGCTGGTCCGGGACCTGGACAGCGGCGAGGTGGGAATGCCTGCCGGCGCGCTGACCCCGGAGCTGAACACCACTGCCAAGAAGCTCGGCGTGACGCTCACCCCGTACACCACGGCGGCGGTCGGCACCCCGGTCAGCCGGCCGGACGTCGGGCTGTTCCAGGGCACCGGCATCTCCACGACCTCCGGCTCGCACGGTGAGGCCCGGTACGTGCTGGGCAAGCGGTGGGGCCTCGACCTCACCCCGGTCACCACCGCCGACATCAACGACAACACCCCCGCCTTCACCAACCGGACGGTGCTGCTGGTGCCGGACGGCAGCAACGCGACAGGCGGGCTGACCGCGACCGGGCAGGCCAACCTGCGCGCCTGGATCGCCCAGGGCCACACCTACCTCGGCCTGCGCAACGAGGGCACCCGGATGGCCCGCGCCGCCGGGCTCACCTCGACCACCGAGAAGCCGAAGCCGACCGGCTACACGGTGATCGGCTCGCACCTGCGGGTCGACGTGGACCCGGACAGCCCGGTCGGGTTGGGCCGGCCTGCGGAGGACTTCGAGTTCAACAACAACGACCCGATCCTCAACCCGAGCAGCACCGGCCGCAACGTGCTCCGCTACCCCAGCGGGGACACGTTCTGGGCCAACGGCTACACGGTGCAGGGTGACGCGCTCAAGGGCACCGTCGCGGTGGTGGACGAGCCGACCGGTGCCGGACGGGCGGTGCTGTTCGCGTTCAACCCGCTGTTCCGAGCGTACAACGAGAGTGGTCTGCACCTGGTGGCGAACGCGCTGCTGTACCCGGCCACCGGCACGGCGGCCCGGACCGCGTCGCCGGTTGCGGTCGACCCGGCCCGCGCCGCCGCGGCGGCCACCCCGGTCGCCGAGAACCTGGGCGGCGAGTGGCGGCCGTTCACCATCCAGGTGGCCGCCGGTGACCTGGCCCGTACCGAGGCGGTCGTCGACAGGTACACCGACACCGCCCGGGTCTCCGTGACGGACGGCTCGGCGTACCTGATGATCCCGAACCCGGCGGGTCTCCAGATCGACGAGCACCCGTTCCTGGGCGACCTGGTGCGGACCCTGCGGGCCGAGCAGGTCCCGCTGCGTTCCGTGGTGGGCTGAGCCCACCGGTTGGGGGCGGCACCGCGCGGTGCCGCCCCCAACCGGCCCAGACACCTCCAACCGTCCAGACACCCCGACCGGCCCAGACACCCACGCGGAGCCTGCGGCTCCCTCCCCACCGGGCACCCCGCGCGGCGCCGGGCAGCCGGCGTCGGCTAGGAACTGGGGATGCCCCGCTACCTGCTGTTTCCCGGCCGACATCACCTGCTGACCCGGTTCCAGGCCGACTATCTGCACCGGCTCGCCACCGGCGGTAACCGCTACGCTCCCGACGGTGGACGCGGGGTGGTGGGAGGCGACCACGACGCCACTGCCGAGGACGTATCCGAGCATGCCGACGAGGTCACAGTGGTCTGGGCGGTCACCTCGGCCAACCACGAGAACACCCGTCGCAACCCGGTCCCCTACCACCGCCGGGAGGCGGCGATCGAACGGTTCAGCGTGCTGGCGGGGCTGCGCTCGGTGGTGGTGCCGGTCTTCGACACCGCCGCCACCGACCGGTTCGCCGAGGTGACCCTGAAGAACGTGGCGGCGACCGCCGGCCTGGAGCTGACCCCGGCGAACACCGTGGTCGCCTGTTCGACCCCGCAGGTCGCCGACATGTACGCCGGGCTGGGGTTCCCGATCGCCGGGGTGGAGGCGGACGTCGACCCGGCACCCGCCCGACCGTGGGACGTGCTGCTGCGGCTGGCCGCCGACGACCCGTCCTGGCAGGAGCTGGCCCACCCCGCGACCCTCGACGTGTACGCCCGCTACCGGCTCGACGAGCTGGTCCGCTCGGTGGTCAACGACCCGGTGGTCGGGGACGAGGGCGGGCTGACCGCCACCCGCGACTACCGGACGTACGCCGAGGCGTTCGCCGACGCGGCACAGCGCAAGTGGGCGGCGGTGCGCGAGCACGTGCGGCCCGGCCGGATCGTCGACGTCGGCTGCGGCGCGGGCGCGGTGCTGGAGCTGGCCGACCGGGAGCCGGCGCTGCGGGAGAGCGACCTGATCGGGGTGGAGGTGGCCCGGCACCTGTACGAGGAGTGCGTGCACAAGAAGGCGCAGGGCTTCTTCGCCAACCCGAACGTGTTCTTCTACCGCCGCAACGTGCTCGGTGGGGCGGTCTTCGCACCCCGCTCGGTGGACACCACGATGACCTTCGCGCTGACCCACGAGATCTGGTCCTACGGCGACCGGATGGCGTCGCTGCGCCGGTTCGTGCAGGCCATCTACGACCACACGGTGCCCGGCGGGGTGTGGATCAACAGTGACGTGTGCGGCCCGGACGGCCGGGACCGGACGGTGCGGCTCCGGCTGTCGACCACCGACGGGACGAACCCGGCACGGCCCCGCACCGACCTGGCGGCGCTGCCGGCCGAGCAGGTGGCCGGGCGGCTCGCCGGGCTGTCGACGCGGGCCCGGCTGGACCAGTTCGCCGTCGACTACCGGTTCCCGTTCCCGCACCGCCCGGTCGACGACGGCACCGGCGAGCTGGTCGAACTGCCGCTCGGCGCGGCGATGGACTTCCTCACCCGCAAGGACTACACCGACAACTGGTTGTCGGAGACCCGGGAGGAGTTCTGCGGGCTGGAGTGGGCCGACTGGAAGTCCCTGCTGGCCGACGTGGGCTTCGAGGTCGACCCGGCCAGCGGTCCGTACCGCAACGACTGGATCGTCACCCACCGGCTCGCGCCGACCGCAGCGCTGTCCACGGTGGACGGGGCACCACTGGACTGGCCGGTGACGCACGTGCTGCTTGTCGCCCGCCGCCCGGTCAACACCTGAGTGGGCCGCCGGGGGCGGGAGGATGCTCCCGCCCCCGGCCGCGACCTCACGACAGGAACTTGTCCAGCGCGGCCTCGATGGTGCCGCTGTCCGGCGCCGCGTACGCCGTCATCGTCGTCTTGTTGTACGAGATGAAGCTCGGGCACCGGGTCGCCGGGGCGTTCACGGTGCCGCCGTCGCCGATCTTCTCCGCGGTCTTGGCGGCGAAGAAGGTCAGCTGGTAGCGCGAGGAGATGTAGGAGACGCTGACGCTCTTGCCGGCGCTGTCCTTGTAGTCGCACTTCTTGGGCGCGCCCTCGCTGCCCGGGACCATCGACATGCAGCCGACCACCGACACGGTGGTGAAGTCGGCCGACTTGGCGTAGTAGCGCTTGTCGGAGCCGACCAGCTTCGACGACCAGAACGTCGGCCGCTCGGGGTTGTTCGAGAAGACGTACGCCTTGGCGGTGGCCGGGCCGCTGTAGGTGGCCGCGTTGAGGATCGGGCTGCCGTCGCAGACCGAGGACAGGTCGCTGGAGTACCGGGCGGTCACCGCGTTGTTGTTGTTCGGCTGCTCCGGCGACGACTCCGACGGCTGCGGGCTGGCCGAGGTGTCCGTGCCGGGCCCGGAATCGGTGGTCGCGCTCGGCGACGGCGTCGGGTCGGCCTCGTCGTCGGAGTTGACCAGGGCGAGCCCGATGCCCGCGCCACAGAGCGCGAGGATGAGGACCACGGCACCGACGATCAGGCCGATGACCAGACCCCGGTTCGACTTCTGCGGCGGCACCGGCACCCCGAACTGCGGGGCCTGGCCGTACTGCGGGGCCTGGCCGTATTGCGGGGGCTGACCGGGCTGGCCGTACGCCGGGTAGCCGGCGGGCGGGGCCGGCGGCCCGCTCCACGGGGTGACGTTCGGATCCGGCTGTTCTCCGTACGGAGGGTGACTGTTGCTCATCTGAAGCCCTTATCGCTGTCGACGGTACCCAGGCACTGGATCATCGGTCAGGGTAGTGAGCGGCACAAACCGAGACGCTCGTTGCCAGACGGCAATCAACCCCAACCGACCACACCGGGTGATAGGTGATCACTCTGCGCGACGATCTCCGGTGCCTTCGCCCGTCGAACCGAGTCTTCGGTGGTGAAATGTGGGGTGCGGAAAAGGGATTCGGCCCGTAAAGCGCCTTCCGTGCCGGACACCGCGAGAAGGGTTCACAATGTGACGCATATCATTGCTCGCCATCCCGACGATCGGCACAGCCGGGCCCACCCGGTCGACCAGGGACCCCGCCTCCACTCCCAGAATATTGATGCTCATCACATCGACTTATGGGCACCAATGAGTGTGTCGGCCTATCGTGATGGGCGAAGAAAGGGCCCGCGCGTCCCTGCGGGCACCTCGCGTCCACCGCAAGAGGAGTCGGCCCATGCCTGCCGCGCCGAGACCCACCACCCTCCGACGGATCGTCCTCGCCCTCGCCGCCTGCGCGGCCCTGCTCGCCCCGCTCACCCTCACCGCACCTGCCGGGGCGGCGCCGGTCACCGTGCCCAACGGCACCCAGTTCACCGACACCGCCGGCGCCGGGGTGCACGCCCACGGCGGCGGCATGATCAAGGTGGGTGACTACTACTACTGGTTCGGCGAGAACCGCAACGACAACAACACCTTCCGGTACGTGTCGGTCTACCGCTCGACCGACCTGCGCACCTGGGAGTTCCGCAACAACGTGCTCACCCAGTCCTCCGCCGGGGAACTGGCGACGGCCAACATCGAACGACCGAAGGTGATCTACAACGCCAGCACCGGCCAGTACGTGCTCTGGATGCACTGGGAGAACGGCGTCGACTACAACCAGGCCCGGGTCGCGGTGGCCACCTCCAGCACGGTCGACGGGAACTACCGTTACCTGGGCAGCTTCCGGCCGCTGGGCCACGACTCCCGGGACCAGACCGTGTTCCGCGACGACGACGGCACCGCGTACCTGATCTCCGCCACCCGCAACAACGCGGACCTGAACATCTACCGCCTCACCGCCGACTACACCGGGGTCGCGTCGCTGGTCCGGACGCTGTGGCCGGACAACTACCGGGAGGCCCCGGCGATGTTCAAACGCAACGGGGTCTACTTCCTGGTCACCTCGGGCGCCACCGGCTGGTCACCCAACCAGGCCCGGTACGCCACGGCGAGCAGCGTCGGCGGCACCTGGACGAACCCGACCAACTTCGCCGACGGCACCACCTACGACTCCCAGTCGGCGTACGTGCTGCCGGTGCAGGGCAGCGCCGCCACCTCGTACCTCTACCTCGGCGACCGGTGGGCCGGCGCGACGGGCGGCCCGGTCAACCAGTCCCGGTACGTCTGGCTGCCACTGAACTTCCCCTCGGCCACCTCGCTCACCATGAGCTGGTACCCGCAACTGACAATCGACACCGCCACCGGCGTGGTCACCGGGGTCGCCGGCGGCTACACCTACGAGACCCTGCGCGCCCGGCACAGCGGCAAGTGTCTGGACGTGCTCGACCGGTCCACCGCCGACGCCGCCACCGTGGCCCAGTACTCCTGCAACAGCGGCACCAACCAGCAGTGGCAGGTGCGCGACGCCGGCTCCGGCTACGTCCAGATCGTCGCCCGGCACAGCGACAAGTGCCTCACCGTGGCCGGCGGGTCCACCGCCGACAGCGCTGCGGTGCAGCAGTTCGCCTGCCAGTCCGGCCGCACCGACCAGCAGTGGCAGGCACGCGACGCGGGCTCCGGGTACGTCCAGTTCGTGGCCCGGCACAGCGGCAGGTGCCTCGACGTCACCGGCAACTCCACCGCCGACGGCGCCCGCGTGATCCAGTACACCTGTGGCTCCGGCACCAACCAGCAGTGGCAGCGGGTGGGCGTCGCCTGACCACCCCCGTCCGCCGTCCCGCAGGCCGGGACGGCGGACGGCCGCCACCCGCGTCCCACCAGCCCCGGAACAAGGTGTGACGATACCCTCACCCCGGGTGTCACCCCGGCGACGTCTACTGGACCGGACAGCAGTCGTCCTGGCGGGGGTACGGGGTGCGGGACAACACGCAGGAACAGCTCCACCGGCTTCGGTCACTGCGGATCGCCGCCGGGTTGACCATCGAGGAACTCGCCGTCCGTTCCGGGGTGAGCCCCCGCACGATCGGCGGGATCGAACGGCACACGATCCGCCGCCCGCACCACGGCACCCTGCGGGCGCTGGGCGCGGCGCTGGGCCTGGACGGGGTGGACGCCGGCCAGCTCCGCGCGGCCGGCGAACAGGTCGCCGGGGTCACCGGTCTACCCGGGGTGACCGCACACTTCACCGGCCGCCGCGACGACCTCGCCTGGCTGACCAGGCAGCTGCGACGCCGCCACGCGGTGCAGCTGCTCGGCCTGCCCGGCTCGGGTAAGACGGCGTTGGCCGTACAGGCCGCCACGGACCTCGCCGAACGGTTCCCCGACGGGGTGCGGTTCCTCGGGCCGGTCGCGGACGCCACCGCCGCGACGATCGCACGACGGTTGCTGCCGGCGTCCGAGCCGGCATCGCACGGGCCCGACCCGGTGGCCATCGGCGCGTACCGTGACCTGCTGCGCACCCGACGGGTCCTGGTGCTGCTGGACGACGTACGCGACGACCGCCAGGTCGGGCCGCTGCTGCCGCCGGACGCCCTCGGCGTCACCCTGATCACCGGCCGGCATCCGCTGACGCACCTGCCGGCGACCGATCGGCGGCTGGTGCCGCCGCTGCCGGCGGCCGACGCACGGGCCGCCCTCACCGCGATGGTGGACGGCATCGCGCCCGCGCCCTCGGTCGCCGCGCTGGCCGACGGCTGCGGCGGCCTGCCACTGGCGCTGCGGGTGACCGCGAACCGGCTGCTGACCCGGCCGCAGTGGAGCGCGCAGTGGCTGATCGACCGGTTGGCCAGGCCGGAGCTGGTCCTGGACGCGCTGGTGGCCGGTGACCTGTCGGTGCGCGACGCGTTCGAGCGGACGTACGCCGGGCTGCCGGCACGGGCCCGCCGCGCCGTCCGGCTGCTGACCCGGCCGGTCGGTGCCGTCCCCGTCGAGGCGGGCCTGCTCGACCTGGCCGAGCGGGGCTGGGTCACCGCCGGCGGTGAGCACCGCTACGAGCCGCACCCGCTGGTACGCGCCTTCGCCCGTGTCGCGCCCGGCACCTGACCCCCGCCCGGGCCAGGCTCCTCCCGGGTGAGGTCGACAAGCAGCGTCGCGGCCCGGCCGGCCAGGTCCGGATCGTCGCAGTCGTCGGCCAACTCGATCGCCCGCACCAGGTGCGCCGGGGCCTCCCGGGTCTCCCCCGTGCGCCGCAGCGCCTCGGCCAACTCCACCAACGCCACGGCCTCGATCGCCGGCATCGCGTTCGCGCGTAACCGCGCGACCGCCTCCCGCCGCAGGGCGACACACTCCGACCACCGGCCGAGGGCGGCGAGATCGTCGCCGATCCGCCGGCAGTTCAGCGCGTCGGTGGCGGCGCGGGCGAAGGCCGCGATGGGATAGCGCGGATCGCGGAGCAGGCGTCGCGTCCGCTCGTGCACCCGCAGCGCCTCGACAGGTCTACCGAGGGCGAGCAGCGATGAGCCGAGCGAGGCCATCGCCTGCGGCAGGCCCTCCCGGTCGGCCGCGCGGCGCAGCATCACCCAGGCCCGCTGCCGTTGCCTCAGCGCCGCCGCGTACTCGCCCAACCCGGTGTGGCCGCTGGCGGCGTAGAGCAACGCCCAGCCCTGCTGGGCCGGGTCGCCCGCGCGGACCGCCCGGTCCAGCGCCCGGGTGGCGGTGGCCACGCTGCCGGCGTATTCGCGCTGGCAGATCGCCTGCGCCCAGGAAAGGTAGTTGAGATGGACCGCCTCGGTGCGGGGGTCGTCCAGCCGGGCGGCGGACTCGGCGGACAACCGGAAGACCTCGGGCCAGAGGTCGAGGTGGACCCGGCTGTCGGAGAACCAGTGCAGCGCGTCGGCGGCCTCGACCACCGCTTCGTGCAGCCCTTCGGCGGCGGCCGACCGCAACGCGGCGAACCAGTTGCCCCGCTCGGCGTCGAGCCACGTCGTCGCCGCCGCGCGATCCCGGAACTCCGCAAGCGACGGCGGTCCGTCCGGTTCGAAGTGCCGCCCCGCAGCGATCGTACGCGCCAGCCACCAGCGCAGCGAGGACGTCCGCAACGGGCCGACCGCGTCCGGTTCCTCAGCGGTCATCCGGTCGACGGCGAAGTCGCGTACCAGGTCGTGCAGCCCGTACCGGTCCGTCGGCACGGCGGCCACCAGTCCGCTCTCGACCAGCGCCTCCAGCCGTCGCTCGGCCTGCTCGCCAGCGGCGTCGGTGGCCACGGCGACCGGGTCCGGACCGAAGTCCGGACCCGGCATCAGGGACAGCCGCCGGAAGGTCCGTCGCAGGTCGCCCCCGAGCCGCCGGTACGACAGGCTGAGCGCGGTGTGGATACCCGCGGCGCCGGCGTCGATGACCCGCAGGCGGGCCTGCTCCCCGGAGAACCGCCGGTTCAGCTCCCCCACCGACAGCCCCGGCTCCTCCGACAGCCGTTGCCCGGTGACCCGCAGCGCCAGTGGCATGTGGCCGCAGTGCCGGGCCAGTTCGTCCAGCGCGACCGGGTCGGTGGCGGCGTCGGAGCGGGCGATGGCCCGCAGCATGGCGGTGGAGTCCTCGGCCGGCAACGGCTCCACCGACAGCCACTGCGCGGTGTCGAGGCCGCTGAGCCGTCGCCGGCTGGTGAACACCACGAGACTGCGTCCTGCCCCGGGCAGCAACGGCCGGACCTGCGCCTCGTCGGCGGCGTTGTCCCACACCACCAGGGCCCGGCGTTCGTACAGCGCCGACCGGTACGCCGTCGCCCGCCCGTCGAGCCCGGCGGGAATCCGCCGTTCCGGCACGCCGAGCGCCCGCAGCAGCCGGTGCAGCGCCTCGCCGGGGGTGGTCGGGACGTCGTCCATGCCGCGCAGGTCGACGAAGAACCGGCCGTCGGGGAACTCCGTGGCCAGATCCGCCACGGCCCGCAGGGCGAGGCTGGTCTTGCCCACCCCGGCCGGTCCGGTGACGACGAGCGCGGTGGCCTGCTGCCGGTCACCCGACGGACGACGGGCGATGTCGCCCAGGGCCCGCAACTCCGCTGCCCGGCCGCTGAAATAGCGCGGCGGATCGGGGGGTTCCCCGCCCGCCGGCCGCACGGAGGCGGCCTCGACCAGGCGACGACGCTCGTCGTCCGGCACGGCGAGGGCGTCGAGCAGGACGGTCAGGGTACGCCGTTGCGGACGGCGGACCCGGTCGCGTTCGATGTCGCTGATCGCCCGGGCGCTGACCCCGCAGCGCTCGGCGAGCCCCTCGATTGACAGGCCCGCCGCCACACGGCACCCACGCAGGACGGCACCCAGCGTCGACCGTTCGGGTGCGCTCGGTATCGGCTTCACCGAGCACACCCTCACAGATCACCGCCCCAGATTCCAGGCATCGACGAGTGACGTACCGCATGGTCGGATCACCGACCGTTCAACCGCCAGGTCTGGTAGCCGCCGTAGTTGCACGCCCGGGCGTACGCGTCACCGCTGCCGTGGGTGTCCACGCAGATGTAACGGGTGTCGAAGCTCTCCTGTCACCGGTCCGGCCCCCGCTCGGGCCGCACCATCCATCTACGACGAGTAGAGCGGCAGGTGCCGGCGGTGAACACGCAGAACGACAGGCAAGAGCTGGCGGTGGCACGGGCCGGTCACCTGCGCCACGGATAGCGCGACGCGTGGTGCCGCCGCGCGACAACCGGCCGGGCCGGCCCCGTGTCCTGCCCGGGACCGGCCCGGCCGGTTGTCGCGGCCTGGTCAGCTACGCAGGCTCCACTGCTGGTTCTGTTGCCCGTTGCAGGACCAGAGGACGAGTTTGGTGCCGTTGGCCGTTGCCGCGTTGGTGGCATCGAGACAGAGTCCCGACTGCACACCGGTGACGGTGCCGTTGGCGTTGACGTTCCACTGTTGGTTGGCACCGGTGTGGCAGTCCCAGATGATGACCTGGGTGCCGTTGCTGGTGCCCTGGCCGTTGGCGTCGAGGCACTTGTTGCCCAGCACCTGGAGCTGCTTGCCGGCGGTGTAGGTCAAGCGCTGCGCGGTGCCACCGGTGCAGT
Source organism: Micromonospora sp. DSM 43699 (assembly GCF_055517075.1). Classification (NCBI taxonomy): domain Bacteria; kingdom Bacillati; phylum Actinomycetota; class Actinomycetes; order Micromonosporales; family Micromonosporaceae; genus Micromonospora; species Micromonospora sp. DSM 43699. The sequence goes on along the minus strand of NZ_JBTMMT010000025.1, from coordinate 57,186 downwards.
CCCACAACTGGACCTGGGTGCCGTTGGTCGTGCTGCCGTTCGGCACGTCGACGCAGCGGCCCGACTGACCACCCACGACCTGGACGCCCTGCTGCGGCGTACCGCCACCGGCCGGGGCGTATCCGGCGGCGGCGATGTTGGCCTGCACGGCGTCCTCCGTGGCCGGCGACGGGTAGCCCGAGGTCAGCACCCCCTCGAAGAAGGTGCCGCGACCGGAGACGCTGTTGTCGCCGCCGATGCCGAGCAGGATCGCCCCCTCCTTCTTCATCGGGTGGTAACCGTTGGGACGCCGTCCGTCGAAATAGGTAGTCAGACCGCCCGACTGCGCATTCCCACCCCGGATCGCCCAGTGGTTCGGCTCACCCTTGACCATCGCGGTCACGAAACGGTGGTTGATCGACGCGATGTTGTTGTATCCCGCGTTCACCCCGGAGAACAGCCCCCACTCCAGATCGGCCATGACCCACGGGCCGGCGCCCGCCCCGTAGCCCCACTGCTTGTTGGCGCCGAAGTAGACCGTCTCCATGATGGCCGGGGCGTCGGCCTGGCCGTCGGTCTGCGCGTTGCCGTAGTCGAAGCAGCACCACTGGTTGTAGTGGGTGCCGTCGACGACGGCGTAGATGCCCTCTGGCTGGTCGCCGGTGGCGACGCCGTTGGTGTTGTTGTTGCGGTAACCGGTGCCGGGCGAGACGTAGACGCCGTACGCCTTCTGCCCGCCGACGGTGATCGGAGCCGCCTTCGCGTCCGCCAGGTTGTCCCAGCCGCCCGGCGCGGGGCCGGGCCAGTAGCCGGGAGGTGCCTGGGTGAGGCGGTTGTTGCGGCCGGACTGGTCGTAGAGGATCGTGATCACGCAACTCGTGTTCGCGCAGAAGGAATCCTGGGTGGCGGCGTTGACGACACCACCCGCGCTCAGCACCCCGACGTCCCGGGTGCCGTTGTCCGACGTCCGCCGGACCTGATAGAGCGGACCGTTGTACGCCCCGTACAGGGCACGGGTGGTGCTGTGCGCGGCCACGCACGGCGTACCACCCGAGGCGTAGATGTCACACGGGCCGGTGGTCGCGGCGCGCGCGCCCGGCGCATCCGACACCACGTAGCCGCCGCCGACGACAACGAGGGCGACCACGGTCGCCAGGGCGGCCGTCAACCGACTCGACCTTCTCTTCACATTCATCGAATCCTCTCCGGAACGGTGGGGGTGCGGTGGCGGCTGCTTCCGGTGCGGCGGTGTCCTACGTCCGAACGACCGGAGCAGGAGGCTGATCTGCCCATCGAGCCATGCTTCTGACATAACACGTCAGACCTTTTACATTAATTACTATCGATGCATAGCGCCACCCCTTCCCACCCGTCCACCCTCCTTCGACACCGCCGAAGGCCGGGCGCGGTGGATCGCCACGGAGGCGGCCGCAGAACAGTTCCTGGGCCGGTGCTGGAATTCCGGGACGGTTATGCTCCACGGGAAGCACGGCGCATTCCCGCGTCGGTGTCGGATTCGGTCTGAGGGCGGGCATGAACATCGGGGAGATCGCCCGGCGGGCCGGGGTGTCCCGCAGCACCGTGTCCTACGTGCTGAGCGGGAAGCGGACCGTGTCGGCGACGACCCGGCAGCGCATCCAGGCGGTCATCGACGAGTTGGGCTACCGCCCGAACGCGAGCGCCCGCGCACTCAAGGAGGGACGCACCCGCACCCTCGGGTTGGTGATCCCCCCGGCCAGCCAGCGCCTGACCGACATGCAGCTGGGCTTCGTCGCCAGCGTCGTCGAGGCGGCGGCCCGGCACGACCTGGACGTGCTGTTGTCCCCGTCCGGCGGCGACCACGACCGGTCGTTCGAGCGGATCGTCACCGGGCGTCGGGTCGACGGTGTGGTCGTGATGGAGATCCGGTTGACCGACGACCGGGTGACCCGGCTGGCCGCTGCGGGGCTGCCGTTCGTGACGATAGGCCGGACCGCCGACCCGCACGGGATGAGCTGGATCGACATCGACTACGCGGCGTTGATCTCCCGTTGCGTGCACCACCTGGCCGATCTGGGGCACCGTCAGGTGGCCCTGGTGAACCGGTCGGCCGAGTTGGTCGCCGCCGGCTACGGCCCGAGCCACCGTGCCCTCGCCGGCTTCCGGGCGGCGGTCACCGAGCGGGGCCTGACCGGTGTGGACGTCTGCTGCGGTGACGACACGACGTCGGGCGAGGCGTGTGTGGAGCACCTGCTGGCGACGCATCCGGAGATCACGGCGGTGGCCACCATCAACGAGGCGGCGCTGCCCGGCATGCAGCGCGCGTTGCACGGCGCCGGGCTGTCCGTGCCGGGCGACTTCTCCGTCACCGGAGTGGCCGCCCAACACTGGGCGGAGGACTTCCGTCCACCGCTGACCGCCGCGGACGTGCCGATGCGGGAGATGGGCGCCGAGGCGGTGTCGTTGCTGTTGGAGCTGATCGCCGCCCCTGCCGCCACGCCCCGGCACCGCCTGTACGCCCCACCCATCTCGTTGCGCTCCAGCACCGGCCCTGCCCGGTCCCGCTGACCCGGCCCGGTGCGGCGCGACTCCGGTCGCCCGGCCGGGTCCGGGGAGGCCGACGACACTCACCCCGCCCGGTCCGTCCGCGTGCTCCGGCTGCCCTCCGGTGACCCGCGGCGTTCCTGCTGGGCGGCGGCGAGGATGAGATAGCTGCTGGCGGTCCAGGTGTACGCCCGGTCGCGGAGCCCTGCGCCGGTCTCGGCGTCGAAGTTCTCCGCGAAACCGGACTTCTCACACAGGGCCAGGAAGCGTCGACTGATCTCGTCGGCGATCGTGGTGTGCCCGGCCCGGCGCAGGCCGTCCTCGACCAGCACCGTGGAGGGCGCCCAGATCGGGCCACGCCAGTAGCCGTCGGCGAGGTAGTCGGCCGAGTCCGTCGGCTCGGTGGCGAGCCCGTGCGTGGTCAGGTGGGCCTCGACGCCCCGGGCCAGGGTGGCGGCGACCGGGGTGGGCAGGTCGGCGCCGAGGGTGACCGGCATCAGGTCGAGCAGGCTGCGGCTGGCGCGTCGTCGCCCGGTGTGCGGGCTGCGGGCGGTGAAGCGTTCGCCGTCCCACAGGTCCCGCAGCAGGGCGGCGCGCACCCGGTCGGCCTCGGCGGTCCACCGGTCGGCGGGCTCGCCCAGCTCGGTGGCCAGGTCGGCCAGGCAGCGCAGTTGGCTGACCAGGAAGGCGGCGAGGTCGGCGGTCTCCAGCACCCGGCCGTGGTCGAAGGTGGTCGCGTTGTCCCAGCCGCTGTCGTTGCCGTGCTGGTAGTGGGGCAGGTCGTGGCCGGGGGCGCGGCGCGCGTCGAGCCAGAACCCGGTCCACCGGGCCAGCCGGTCGTACGTCTGGGCCAGCGCCGTCCGGTCCGGCGGGGTGGGCAGCCGGCGGCGCAGGTGACCCAGGGCCCAACCGTGGATGGGTGGTTTGACGTAGTTGTGCAGCACCTCCGAGTGGGTGACCGAGTCCGGGAGGGCGCCGGCGGGGTCCTGGTGGTCGAAGGGCAGTTGGAACTGGTGCCAGGCGAGTTCCGGCTCGCCGGCCGCCAGGGCGATCGCGTTGAAGCAGTGGTCCCAGCTCCACACCTTGTCCATCCAGTGCTTGGACATCAGCACGGCGGGTCGGGTGACGAAACCCGCAGGCTCGACGGTGGCCGACCAGAGCACGTACGCGGCCAGTTCGGCGGCGGGGGTGTCGACACCCCGCCACGGGGCGACCGCGTCGACGAACGCGGCGAACTCGGTGCTGCGGTCGCGGCACAGCTGGTCGAAGGTGCCGGACCGGACGTAGGGACGGCGGGCGGTGGCGTACTCCTCGATCGCGATCTCCCACGGCTGGTCGGCGGGGAGGTCCAGCCAGCGGTCGGCGGGGCCGAGCGCCTCCATCCCGTCGGTGCCGTGCAGCGCTCCGGACAGCACGGTGACCCGGTAGCGGCGGCCGGTCTCGTAGGAGGTGAACACGGCCGACCCGTCGACCGGGTCGCGGTAGAGGTAGGTGCCGCTGAACGGGGTGAGGGTTCCGGCGGCGGCGGCGATCCGCAGCCCGAGCCCCCGGCCGCGGAGGCGCAGGGTGTCCGGCCCCTGGTAGCCCGCCTCGATCCGGCCGTCGCCGCTGCGCCAGGTCAGCAGGGCGGGGGTGGCGACGACTATGGCATCGGCATCGGGGGTGAGGCGGAGCACCGGGTGCAGCCCGGTCTGGTGGGAGACCAGGTGCAGGTCGTCGGCGTACGTCTTCTCGGCCACCACCGGGGAGATGTTGAGCCAGGAACCGCGGTAGCTGAACGGGATGTCCTGGATGGAGAACTCCGGACCGGACGGTGCGACGGTCATGGGTGGCGGCGCCTTTCTGTGGTACGGATGGTCAGTCCTTGACGGCGCCGGCGGTGATCCCGGTCGAGACGTACCGCTGGGCCAGGACCAGCAGCACGGTGGCCGGGACGGAGGCGACGACGGCGGTGGCCATGATGGCGTTCCACTGTTGGTTGTTGTTGCCGATGTAGTGGTAGATGCCCAGGGTGATCGGCTGGTGTTCGCCGCCGCCGGCCAGCGTCGAGGCGAAGACGAAGTCCGACCAGGCCCAGAGGAACGCGAACAGCGACACCGTGACGATCGCGTTGCGGCTCACCGGCAGCACGACCGACCAGAAGGTGCGCAGCCGCCCGGCGCCGTCGACCACGGCGGCCTGGAGCAGCTCGTCGGGGATGCCGGCCATGAAGGCCGTGAAGATCAGCACCCCGAACGGCACCGCCAGGGTCGAGTCGGCCAGGATCAGGCCCGGCAGGGTGTTCAGGATGCCGAGTTCGAGATAGCCGGCGTAGAAGCCCATCGCCATGATGATGCCCGGGACCATCTGGGCGATCAGCAGCCCGAAGCTCAGCGCCGGGCCGCCGGGCGGCCGGAGCTTCGCCAGCGCGTAGCCGGCGGGGGCGGCCAACGCCACGGTCAGCGCCACCGTGCCGAGGCCGACCAGGAAGCTGGTGCCGAGGTACGGCAGCTGCTGGTCGAGCACCGCCCGGTAGCCCTCCCAGGTGCCGTCGACGGGGAACAGGTGCGGCGGGTCGGCCCGCATGTCCCGGTCCCGGGTGAACGACACGTTGATCATCCAGTAGACGGGGAAGAGCATCAGACCGGTCAGCACCAGGCCGACGCCGGTCTTCCACCAGCTGCGGGACGGGGCGGTGGTCGTCATGACTGCTGCCTCCGCTGAAGCCGCAGGTAGCCGAACCCGGCGAGCAGGGCCAGCACGATGAGCAGGTTGCCGACGGCCGCGCCGGGGCCGAACTCGGGTAGCAGGTTACCGAAGCCGAGCCGGTACGACCAGGTGGCGAGGGTGGTGGAGGAATCGGTCGGACCGCCCCTGGTCATGATCCAGATGAGGTCGAAGACCTTCAGCGTGTAGATCAGCCCGAGCAGCAGGGTGATCGCGGAGACCGGGCGCAGCAGCGGGAAGGTGATCGACCAGAACCGCTGCCAGCCCGTCGCCCCGTCGAGCGCGGACGCCTCGTACACCTCGGCCGGGATGGCCTGGAGGCCGCTGTGCAGCACCACCAGGTTGAAGGGGATGCCGATCCAGATGTTCGCGATGATCACCGAGACCAGCGACCAGCGGGGTGAGGTGAGCCAGTTGACCGGGTCGATCCCGACCAGGCCGAGTGCCGCGTTGACCAGCCCCGCGTCGCTGTTGAGCAGCCACGACCAGGTGGACGCCGAGACGATCAACGGGAGCAGCCAGGGCACCAGGATCACCGCCCGCAACGTCCGGGACAGCGGGAAGTGCCCGTGGAAGAAGAGCGCCAGGGCCATCCCGATGGCGAACTGGAGGGCCAGTGACGCCCCGGTGAAGATCAGGGTGTGCGTCAGCGCCGGGCCGAAGGTCGGGTCGGCCAGGACCGTCCGGTAGTTGTCCAGGCCCGCGAACGGCGCTCCGCCCTGCACGAACGACCGGACGGTGTACTCCCGCAGGCTCAACTCCAGGTTCCGGTAGAGCGGGTACGCGTAACAGACGACCAGGTAGCCGGTCACCGGGGCCAGGAACGCCCAGGCCGACCACCGCCCCACCCGGGACGCGGGGTACCCGGGCGGGACGGCGGCGGCCAGCCCACGACGGCCCCGCCCGGCGGTGGCGGCGGCTGTCGTGGCGGTCGGTGGCGGGATGTCAGCTGTCCCAGTGGTCGGTGGCGTGGCGGTCGGTGGCCCGGCGGCGGGTCTCGGGGTGGTCATGATGCCGGTGCGGGGCGGTCAGCCGGCGGTACGCTGCGCGGCTGCCAGCGCCTCCTGCGGTGTCTTCGCTCCGCTGAGCGCCCCCTGCACCCCGGTCCACAGGGACTCGGAGATCTTCGGATATCTGGTGCCGAGGTTGTCACCGGTGCGTCCCTTGGCGGCCCGGACCGCCTCCACCCAGACCTTGAGCTTGGGGTCCGCCGCAGCCTGCCGCTCCTGCACCGCGGTGACGGGCGCGACGTAGGAGAGCGTGGTGTCGGTGGCAAGGAGATTGTCGGCGCTGGTCAGGCAGGTGACGAGCCGCTGGGACGTCGGATACCTGTCGGTCCTGCGCTGCACCGGGATGGAGACGAACTCACCGCCGGTGGGGGCGGGCGCCGGGCCACCCGCGCGGGCCGGGATCGCGATGATGCCGTACCCGAAGCCGAGTTTCTCCGCGTTGGCCAGTTGCCAGGTGCCGTTCTCGGCGAACGCGTAGTCGCCGGTGGCGAACTCCTGCCAGCTCGTGGTCTGGGTGTTGTTGATGACGGAGTTCGGGGCGTACCCCTGCTTGAGCCAGTCGGTCCACAGCGTCAACGCGGACACCGCCTGCGGGGAGTCCAGACCGGTCAGTTGGGCGCCGGAGCCCCAGAACCAGGGCAGGAACTGGAAGCTGCCCTCCTCGGTGCCGATCGCGGAGAAGGTGATGCCCTTCCTGCCCTTGGCCTTCACCTTGGTCAACGCGTCGTCCAGCGTGGCCCAGTCGGTGATGGTGGCGGGATCGACGCCCGCGGTGGCCAGCACCTTCTTGTTGTAGTAGAGGGCGAGGGTGTTCGCCCCGATCGGCACCCCGTACGTCCTGCCCTCGCGCTGACCGGCGCCGAGCAGGTTCGCCGCCATGGTCGACACGTCCAGCTTGTTCTCGTCGGTGGTGGTGAGCGCGCCGGCCTCGGCCAGCGTCGAGATCACCGGGTTGTCCACGATCAGCACGTCCGGCGAGTTGCCCTGTTGGGCGGCGAGCAGGGCCTTGTTGGTCAGGTCGGTGGTGTCGTAGCCGGTCCGGTCGACGGTCACCCCTGCCGACTCGCCGCACTTCTTCAGCAGCGCGACCCAGGCGGAGTCCTCGGCGAACTGGGGGTACGGGTCCCAGACCAGGTAGCTGCCGCCGCCCGAGGGCTCGTCGGCGGACGAGCAGGCGCTCCCGGCCAACGCGACGAGTGCGACGGCGGCGGCCAGACACCGCCGACGGCTGGTTGCGGTCATGTGCTGCCTCGCTTCGCAGGGAACGTGTCTCGCGGGGAACGTCAGGTGGCGGGTATGCGGGGTGGCCGGTGCGCGGGTGAGGCGCGGTCCGATCATGCCGCGAATCGGTTCGACGAATCGGTTCGAACGAAGATAGGTCCGTCCACACGCGCGGGTCAAGGGGGAGCCGCCAGGAAGGGGATCAGCGGCGGAAACATCGGCGTCACCGGAGTGTCATTTCATTGACATTCTTCAGTACGCGACTCTACGATCCCTGCGAATCGATTCGCAAGCGAAGTCCTCCGGAGAGCGTCCCCGCGCCCCACCAAGGAGCCGCCCGTGAAAACCCCGTCCCGCAGCCGGCCCGGACGAGCCCGGGTGATCGTCACCCGACTCGCCGTCGGCCTGCTCGCCGTCGCCGCGACCGCCGTCGCCGCCACCCCGGCCCAGGCCGCCGACGAGTCGATCACCGTCAACTTCTCAAGCACCACCGGCACGCCGACCTACCGTGCCTCCGGCTGGATCTACGGCATGACCGAGAACGCCAGCGGCCCGGCCGACCACTTCTACCGGGACGTCAAGTTCCAGTACATGCGCGCCGGCGGCGCGCAACTGCCCGGCAGCGGCTGGGTCGGCGGAAACTACGACAGGCGGTGGAACTCCACCCTCGCCCAGGCCCGGCGGACCGCCGCCCTCGGTGGTCAGTTCATCATCCTGCCGCACGACCTGTGGGGTGCCGACGGTGCGGGCATCTCCCGCTTCCCCGGCGACAACGGCAACTGGACCGACTACGACAACTTCCTGACCCGCCTCATCGGCGACGTCCGGGCGGCCGGGCTGACCGTGCAGTGGGACATCTGGAACGAACCCAACATCACCATCTTCTGGAACCGCCCGATCTCCCAGTACCTCGAACTGTGGCGGCGCACCTACCAGCGCCTGCGCGCGGAGTTCCCCAACCAGCTCATCGTCGGGCCGAGCTGCGCCTGCGTACCGTCGACCAACCACGCGTTCTGGAACCAGTACCTGGACTTCGTCCGCTCGACCAACACGGTGCCGGACATCGTCAGCTGGCACTCGCTGCCGGGTGACCCGGTCGCCAACGTCGCCGCCGCCAACGCCACCCTCGACCCGCGTGGCATCGCCCACCCCCGGCCCTACCAGATCAACGAGTACGGCGCGTCCAACGAGCAGAACCCGGCGGACGGTGCCTGGTACATCGCGCGGTTGGAGCGGGCCCGCGCGGACGGCCTCCGGGCGAACTGGGCCGGCGGCGGCAACCTGCACAACGACCTGGGCAACCTGCTGGTACGCAACTCGGCCGGCCAGCACCAGCCCAAGGGCGAGTGGTGGGTCTACCGCTACTACGCCTCACAGACCGGGCAGATCGCCGCGGTGACCGCCAGCCAGTCCTACGACGCCTACGCCACCAAGGCCAGCGGGGTGGCGAAGGTCCTGGTCGGTGGCGGCCGGACCACCGGCAACCTGACCGTCAACCTGCAGCGGCTGGACACCACCAGCGGCATCGTACAGAACAACCAGGTGCGGGTGCTCACCCAGCGCATCCCGTACAACAACGGCGGTGCGGTGCAGGGGCCGGTGACGGTGTCGAACACCGTGGTCACCGTGGCCAACAACAACGCCTCGGTGACCCTGCCGTACGGCAACCAGGACGACACCTACACGGTCACCCTGCTGCCGCCCTCGGATGCCGGCTTCCAGTCGGTGGCGGTGGCCCAGCACTCGCAGCAGTGCCTGGACAACACCGGCCTGGGCACCGCCGACGGCAACGCCCAGCAGCAGTTCTACTGCGAGGGTGGGGACCAGCAGCAGTGGAACTTCCGCCCGGTCGACGGGGTGGCCAACACGTACACCGTGGTCAACCAGCAGAGCGGCAAGTGCCTCGACGTCAGCGGGGCGTCCACCGCCGACGGCGCGGCCGTGCAGCAGTGGACCTGTCAGAACGGCCTCAGCCAGCAGTTCACCCTCCGCCGGGTGACCTACGGGGGCAACGACTCCCACGACTACCAGTTGGTCGCCCGGCACAGCAACAAGTGTCTCGACGTCAACGGGGTCTCCACCGCCGCCCAGGCGCGGATCCTGCAGTGGACCTGCAAGCCGGTCGGCCAGAGCAGCCCGCTGAACCAGACGTGGCGGCTCTGGGGCCGGTAGGACCGCGGGCCGGGTGCCGGGCGGCCGGCGCCCGGCCCCGCGCCGGCCGCCCGGGTGACGAAAGACCCCGGACGAACGACCTCAGTCATTGATTGCTGTCACTCTTTCGGTAATCCTTGGGGAGTTCCGAACCGATTCGCCACCACCACGACCACCGCCACCACCCGTGGGCGGGCCCGCCCGGCCCGTGCCGCCGACGAACCAAGGAGCCGCCTCGTGCGCACCCCGTCCCCCAGCGGACCAGGCCAGGTCCGAGATCCCCTCCCGCGACGCCGCCGTCTCCACCGGCTCACCATGCTGGTCGGTGCGTTGGCCGGCGTCCTCGTCGTCGCCGGGGCCACCCCCGGCATCACCTCGCCGGTCGCCGAGGCCGCCGCCGCGCCGGCGCTGGCCGCCATCGAACCGGGGCAGAGCACCCGGATCGTCGGCACCGCCTCCGGCCGCTGCCTCGAGGTCCCCAACTCCAGCACCACCAACGGCACCCAGGCGCAGCTGTGGGACTGCCAGGGTGGTGCCAACCAGACCTGGACCTGGACGGCCAACCGGCAGCTCACCGTCTACGGCAACAAGTGCCTGGACGCCTCCGGCCGGGGCACCACCGCCGGCACGGCGGCGATCATCTGGGACTGCAACGGCCAGACCAACCAGCAGTGGAACGTCAACGCCAACGGCAGCATCGTCGGTGTGCAGTCCGGCCTGTGCCTGGACGCCAACGGCAACGGCACCGCGAACGGCACCAAGATCCTGCTGTGGACCTGCAACGGTCAGACCAACCAGCAGTGGACCTCGCCGACGACCACTCCCCCGCCGACCACGCCGCCGGGCACCCCGCCGCCGACCACGCCCCCGCCGAGCGGTTCCCTGCCGTGCGACATCTACGCCGCCGGTGGCACCCCGTGCGTGGCCGCGCACAGCACCACCCGGGCGCTCTACGCGTCGTACGCCGGCAACCTTTACCAGGTGCGGCGCTCCTCGGACAACACCACCCGCAACATCGGGCTGACCGGCACCGGCGGCACCGCCAACGCGGCGACCCAGGACTCGTTCTGCACCGGCACCACCTGCGTGGTCACGGTCGTGTTCGACCAGTCCGGTCGCGGCAACGACCTGTGGTACCAGGGGTCCAGCGTGGTTCCCGGCTCACCGCAGAGCAAGCCGGCGGTCGCGACCTCGGAGTCGCTGACGGTGGGCGGCGCCAAGGCGTACTCGCTCTACATCAATCCCGGCAACAGCTACTGGCGCGACGGTCACCTGACCGGGGTGCCGACCGGCGCCGCCCCCGAGGGCATGTACATGGTCACCAGCGGCACCCACGTCAACAGCGGCTGCTGCTTCGACTACGGCAACAGCGAGACCACCCGCAAGGCCGACGCCGCCGGGGCGATGGATGCCCTCAACTTCGGCAAGCAGTGCTGGTTCGGTGGCTGCTCCGGCACCGGCCCGTGGGTGCAGGCGGACCTGGAGTGGGGCCTGTTCCCCGGCGGCAGCAGCTCCTGGAACCCCAACCAGCGGGCGTTCACCAGCAAGTTCGTCACCGCCACCCTGAAGAACAACGGCACCTCGCGCTTCGCCATCAAGGGCAGCAACGCCCAGTCCGGCAGCCTCTACACCCTCTACGACGGCTCACTGCCGCCCGGGTACAGCCCGATGAAGAAGCAGGGCGCGATCATCCTGGGCAGCGGCGGGGACTGCTGCAAGCCCGACGGCGGCGCGAACCTCAGCGCCGGCACCTTCTACGAAGGGGCGATGGTCGCCGGCTACCCGTCGGACGCGACCGAGAACGCGGTCCAGGCGAACATCACCGCCGCCGGCTACCGCTGACCCCGGTGCCGACCACCTGACCGGATCGTCGCGCCGGACCCCGCCCGGGGCGGGTGACGGCCGCGACAGCCGGCTGTCGGTGCGGGCGGCGGGGTGCGGAACCACCGCAGGGGTGTCCCGCACCCCGGCGGGCCCCACCGCGACCGGCGGGCCACACCCGCTATCCGGCCGATCCGCCGAGGCGGTGGTCCAGGGCGGTGTGGCGGCGGCCGGCGCCGACGGTGCGGACGGCGGCGGCCAGCGCGCGGCGGGAGCCGACTATCACGACGAGCTGTCGGGCCCGGGTGACGGCGGTGTAGAGCAGGTTACGTTGCAACATCATCCAGGCGCTGGTGGTCAGCGGGATGACGACGGCGGGATACTCCGAGCCCTGGGAGCGGTGGATTGTCATCGCGTACGCGTGGGCGAGTTCGTCGAGCTCGTCGAACTCGTAGTCGAGGTGCTCGTCCTCGTCGGTGCGTACGGTGAGGGTCTGCTCCTCGGGGGTGAGCGCGGTGACGATGCCGAGGGTGCCGTTGAAGACACCGGCCTGGCCCTTGTCGTAGTTGTTGCGGATCTGGGTGACCTTGTCGCCGATCCGGAAGACCCGCCCGCCCATCCGCCGCTCGGGTTGACCCTCGCGGTGCGGGGTGAGGCGCTGTTGCAGCAGGGTGTTGAGGGCGGCGGCACCTGCCGGCCCCCGGTGCATCGGGGCGAGGACCTGCACGTCCCGGCGCGGGTCGAGGCCGAACCGGGCGGGGATCCGGGTGCAGGCGACGTCCACGGTCAGCGCGGCGGTCGCCTCGGTGTCGTCGCAGGCGAACAGGAAGAAGTCCGGCAGCCCGTCGAGCAGGGGTGGGCGGCCGGCGTTGATCCGGTGGGCGTTGGTGATCACCCCCGACTGGGCGGCCTGCCGGAAGACCCGGGTCAACCGCACCCGGGGGATGGCGGACGCGGTGAGCAGGTCGCGGAGCACCTCCCCCGCGCCGACACTGGGCAACTGGTCCACGTCGCCGACCAGCAGCAGGTGCGCCCCGGGCGGCACCGCCTTGACCAGCTTGTTGGCCAGGATGAGATCGAGCATGGACGCCTCGTCGACGACGAGCAGGTCGACGTCGAGGGGGTTGTCCCGGTCGTGGGCGGCCTCCCCGCCGGGGCGCAGTTGCAGCAGCCGGTGCACGGTGGCGGCGGGGTGCCCGGTCAGCTCGGACAGGCGTTTCGCGGCCCGGCCGGTCGGGGCGACCAGGGTGACCTTCGCCTTCTTGGCGGCGGCGAGTTCGACGATGGAGCGGACGGTGAAGCTCTTGCCGCAGCCGGGCCCGCCGGTCAGCACCGCCACCTTCGAGGTCAGCGCCAGCCGGACGGCATGCTCCTGCTCGGGGGCGAGGTCGTTGCCGGTGCGCGAGCGCAGCCAGGCCAGCGCCCGGGGCCAGTCGACGTCGGTGAAGTGGGGCAACCGGTCGGCCCGGTCGTGCAGCAGCCGCAGCAGGGTGGCGGCGAGGGACTGCTCGGCCCGGTGGAACGGCACCAGGTACACCGCCGGCACCGGATCGCCGTCGCCGCCGGGCAGGAACTCCTGGACCACACCCTCCTCGCCGATCAGGTCGTCCAGGCAGCGGGTGACAAGGTCACCGGGCACGTCGAGGATCTTCGTGGCGTCGGCGACGAGCGCGGGGGCGGGCAGGTAGCAGTGGCCCGAGTCGGTGGCCTCGGACAGGGTGTACCGCAGGCCGGCCATCACCCGCTGCGGGCTGTCGTGCGGGATGCCGACCGCCTGGGCGATGGTGTCGGCGGTCTTGAACCCGATCCCCCACACGTCGGCCGCCAGCCGGTACGGCTCCTTCGTCACCACCTCGATCGACGCGTCGGCGTACTGCTTGAAGATCCGTACCGCAAGCGACGTCGACACCCCGACCCCCTGGAGGAAGACCATCACCTCCTTGATCGCCTTCTGCTCCTCCCACGCCGCAGTGATCTTCGCGGTGCGTTTCGGCCCCAGCCCGGCGACCTCCACCAGCCGGGCCGGTTCCTCCTCGATGACCCGCAGGGTGTCCAGGCCGAAGTGCGCCACGATCCGCTCGGCGAACACCGGCCCGATGCCCTTGACCAGGCCGGAACCGAGATAGCGTCGGATGCCCTGGATGGTCGCCGGCAGCACCGTGGTGTAGGAGTCCACCTCGAACTGCCGGCCGTACTTCGGATGTGACGACCAGCGCCCCGACAGCCGCAGGCTCTCGCCGGGTTGCGCGCCCAGCAGCGCGCCGACCACCGTCAGCAGGTCGGTCCCCCGGTCGGTGGCGACCCGGGCGACGGTGTAGCCGGTCTCCTCGTTGACGTAGGTCAGCCGTTCGAGGACCGCGTCCAGGGTGGCGAGCGGTGGGCGGGCGGGGGCGGTCACCCCCTCATCGTGCCGGGCGCCCGCCGCGCCCCACCCACCGCCCGGCGCGAAGCCGGACGTCCTCCCCCGCCGGGTGGGCGGAGGAGGACGTCGGGTGTCGCGGTCGGCCTGGTCAGCCGATGGTGAGGTTGCCGCCGGAGGCGGTCAGGGTGCCCTCCCGGGTCGACGCGCCGGTCCAGTCGGACGAGAAGAGCAACCGGTCGCCGTCCCAGACGGTGATGCCGATCCCGTCCCGCCGGCCCGGCTCGCCCCGGTCGGTGGCGGTCACCCGCATGGTCAGCCCGGTCGCCACCGCGACCGGGTCCTGCGCGGTGGAGATGTCGTAGAGGGTGACCTGGTAGCGCAGGTCGGCGACCGGTTCCCCGGCCCCCGTGGCGACGCCGAACGACTCCAGCGCCGTGCTCTGGAACTTGTACCGCTTGCCTGCCGACTGGTAGCCGACCTTCGCGCTGCCGACCAGCTTCTTGCCGTTGTTGATCCGGCCGTCCAGGGTCACCTCGATGCGCCGGTCATCGTCGAGCGGGTAACCACCGGCGGTGGCCCCGCCCCTGAGGTAGCCCGAGCCGGCGACCGACCGGCCGTACCCGCCGGCCACCGTGACGGTGGCCGGCGCACTGCCGGTGTACGCCCCCGACAGCGTGGCGGTGACCGGGTGCGCGCCGTGCGGCAGCACGGCGCGGCAACTGGCCGAGCCGTCGTCCGCCGCCGCGCCGAACGGCGTCGCGACCGCCGAGCAGAGGGTCTCGCCGCCCTCGCTGAAGGTCACCGTGGCGTTGCGGACGTCACCGCCGCCACCAAGGACGGTGGCCCGCAGCAGCACGCCGGTCGAGTCGGCGTCGTCCACCGGGGAGGCCAGGGCGTCACCGGTGTAGGTGACCGTCGCCGCCCGGACCCGGGTGACGGTGAGATCGGCGTCGCTCAGGTCGAAGAAGACGTTGCCGACCGCCTCGATCTTCAGCCGGCCCCGGGCGGTGTCCACGTTCGGCAACGTCACCGTCGCCGCGCCGGTGTTCGGGGTGCGCTCGGCCAGCACGTGCGGGAAGGTGGCCCCGCCGTCGACGGAGAGCGAGATCCGCACCTCGCCCACGCTGATCGGGGCGGCGTCCGTGCCGGCCACGTCCCAGGTGACCGGCACGGTGCCGCCGCCCAGGTACGCCGTCGACGTCGCCTGCGAGGTGACCAGGAACGGTCCGGCCGCCGGGGCGACCGTCAGCGCCACGTCGGCGCTGCCGATACCGCCGCCACCGGGGTGGCCGTCCCGTCCGGTGAGCCGGAAGTGCAGGGTCCGGTCGTTGCCGACGCCGACCCAGTCGCCGGTGGGCAGGAACTCCGAGTAGCAGTCCACCGTCGTGGCCGGCACGTTGCTCGCCCCGCCGGTGGCCGGCGGGGCCGGTGCGGCAGGGCAGCCGCCGGTGGCCGCGTTGGTGTTGTTCGCCGCGATCTGGGCCAGGTTCGGGAAGTGCCGGGTCGGGTCGGTGGTCACCGCGTTCTGCCCCGGCGAGTGGTACTCCAGCGCGTCGGTCGGGCTGACCACCGCCGCCTCGCCGAACTGCCGGAACAGCGGCCCGTTGGTCTTGGTGTTGTTGACAAGCGCGGTGCCGGTGGCGCCACCCCTGTCGTTCTGCTCCCACAGGTAGCGCACGGTGTCGCCGTCGGCGTCGGTCGCGCCACCGGTCAGCGCGAACGGGGTCCGCGCCGGAATGGTGTACGCCGATGCCGGCACGGTGACCACCGGGGCCCGGTTGCCGGTCTGCTCGGTCCGGAAGCCGCCGTTGCCCGCCGCACCGCCCCGGGCGGTCTCACCGACGAAGCCGGTCGTCCCCACCGTGTTGGTCAGCCCGAGCGACGGCACGTCGACCCCGGCCAGCGGTCCCCCGTTGAAGGTGACCTGGAAGCCGGTGTCGTTCGGGGCGCCGAGCCCGCCGAAGGCCGTCACGGTGACGGTGGCCCCGGCCGGCCAGCCGGCGATCGCCTCGATGGCCGCCTTGATCCCGGCCGCGGTGTAGTTGCCGCCGCGCACGACAGGTGCGGAGGACTGCCCGGCGTAGCTGACGGTGAACGAGTCACCGTCGGTGTCGAAGTCGGACAGCGAGCCGGTCTGCACCTCGTTGAGCGCCGCCCGGGTGCCGGTGACGAAGGTGCTGATCTCGGTGTAGCTGCGCTGTGACCAGTACGGGTCGCTGTGCGGCTGGAGGTTGTCCTGCTGGCAGATGCCCGCGTACGCCATGATCGACGATCCGCTGCCCGGCTCGTACGAGTTGGCGGGGCTGCGGTTGCTGCCGGAGCAGTTGTACTGGGTGCCGTTGAAGGTGTGGTTGCCGGCGAACTGGTGGCCGATCTCGTGCGCCACGTAGTCGACCGCGTAGAAGTCGCCGACCGGGGTCGGTAGGCCGGTGCAGCCCCGGGCCTTGCCGTCCAGCCCGACCACGCCGAGACCGGCCACCCCGCCGCCGGGCAGGCCCAGACCGATGTGCCCGACGTCGTAGTTGCTCGCGCCGATCAGCTGACCGAGCACGATCCGGTTGCGGTTGAGCAGCGAACTGGTGCACGAGGAGATCTGCGTCGGGGTGTAGCAGGCCGCCGCGCCACACGGTCCGTTCGGCTCGGTGGCCAGGGCGGCGGTGTTCAGGTTGGTCCTGTCGGTGCCGTCGACAAGCACCAACCGGATCGCCGTCTCGTCCTCGTAGATCTGGGTGACCCGGTTGACCAGGGTCACCTTGGCTGCGGTGACGTTCTCCGCGCCGAAGAAGGTGGCGTACGAGGGATCGGTGACCAGCGCCAGCCGGTAGGTGCGCAGGGTGACCGGTGTGCCTGCCGGTTCGTCAGCGGTAACCTCCGGCGTCAGCGCCTCGGCCGCCGCCGCGACGTCCTCCCGCTCGACCAGGGCCGGGTCGGTGTCGAGCAGGTCCCGGGCGAAGTAGCTGGCGTAGACGCTCTGGTCACCGTGGTAGTAAGGGTCGAGGTACCAGTGTCCCCCGGCCGACCGGATCGAGGCGTGGAAGCCCAGCGGGGTCAGGTCGGCCCGGATGGTCGCGGTCGGGTCGTCCAGGCCCCGGCCGACGTACGTGCTGATCTCGGGGTGCCGGGCGGCGAGCCCCGGCTCCATCACCGGCGAGTCGACCAGGGCGAACCGCTGGAACCGCCCGGTCGGGGTGGGCAGCACGACGGTCAGCGCCGGCTGCCCCCGCCGGGCCGCGCCGGCCCGCTCGGCCGGCACGTCGGCCAGGGTGTCCGCCAGCACCGCCCGGTCCAGGGTGTACGCGGTGAATCGCGCGGCGCGGATGTCGGGTATTCGCCCGTCGCGGGCGTTCGTCGACGTCTCGCCGGGCAGCTGCCGCCACGGGCCGGGGTCGGCCGGCGCGGCGACCGCCGCAGCGCCGCCGATCAACGGCAGCGCGGTGGCGACCAGCACGGCGGCGAGCAGCCCGGCCAGCCGCCGACGGCCGGGGCCAGCGGGATCAGGGGGTGGAACCGTCATCGAGAAGGCCTCACTTCACCAGGTCGGGGAACGGGCCGGATGGCGTGGCGTTCGTGGGCCACGCCGGGCTGTCCCGGGAAGCACACGCTATGTCGGGTCCCCTGTCGACAGACATCAGCCGTAAAGTCGACGCGACCGCGGAGCCCGGCGGTGTACGCGGTCCTCGGTGGAGCCCGGTGCGGTGGGCAGGGAACACTGAGGACCGGTGCCGGCGTAGGCGGACCCCCGCCGACCGTGGCAGGGCGCGACCGGCTCGCCGACCTGGGCACGGCCGGGACATTTGTCCTGGACGGCCGGGTATCGTCGGCTCTGCCACCGCCGACCCCGGCTGCCTAGCGTGACGGGCATGGATGACACCGCAGTACGCCTGACCGGGCTCACCCGGCGGTTCGGCCCCGTACGGGCCGTCGACGGGATCGACCTGACCATCGCGTCAGGCAGCACGGTCGCCCTGCTCGGTCCCAACGGCGCTGGCAAGACGACAACCATCTCGCTCCTACTCGGCCTCGCCCCACCCGACTCCGGAACGGTGACGCTGTTCGGCCGGTCACCGGGCGAGGCGGTCCGGGCCGGCCAGGTCGGAGCAATGGTGCAGGACGCCGGTTTCGTCGCCGGTGCCACGGTGCGGGACCTGGTCACACTCGCCCGAGGGTTGTATCCCCGGCCGTTGGACACCGCCCGGGTGCTCGCGCTGGCCGGGCTGACCGACCGGGCCGACCGCCGGCTGGACCGGCTCTCCGGCGGCGAGACGCAGCGTGCCCGGTTCGCCTTCGCGTTGGCCGGTGACCCGGACCTGCTGGTCCTGGACGAGCCCAGCGCGGCGCTGGACGTCGCCGCCCGGCAGGCGTTCTGGGCGGCGATCCGCCGGTACGCCACCGACGGTCACACCGTCCTGTTCAGCACCCACCACCTGCACGAGGCCGACGAGTACGCCGACCGGGTGGTGCTGCTGGCCGACGGGCGGGTGGTGGCCGACGGTCCGCCGGCGCAGGTCCGGGCGGTGGCCGGCGGCCGTACGGTGGCCTTCGACCTCGCCGACGGGTCGGTGGCGGGCCTCGACCTGCTGCCCGGCGTCCGGTCGGTGCAGGTCCGAGGTGGTCGGGTGGTACTCACCACCGACGACGCCGACGCCACAGTGCTGGCGCTGGCCGCCGACCGGGGCTTCCGGGGCCTGGAGGTCACCGGCGTCGGGCTGGAGGCGGCCTTCCTCACCCTCACCGGCGCGGAGGGGAAGCACTGACATGCGTGCCTATCTGCGCTTCGAGCTACGCCGCCTGGTCCGGGACCCGCGGCTGGCGCTGTTCACCGTGCTGGGCCCGGTCGTCACCTACGTGATCTTCTCGGGCCTGCTTCCGGCGGGCGACCGGCTCGAGGGCGTCACCGCCGCCGCCGCGCTCATGGTCGGCCTGGCCGGCTACGGTGCGATGGCCGGGGTGCTCTCGGTGGGCTCGTCGGTGGCCCAGGAACGCGCGGTGCGCTGGCTGCACCAACTGCGGGTCACCCCGCTGTCCCCCCGCCGGGTGGTCGCGGTGAAGGCCCTGGTCGGCACCGTGAGCGGGGTGCCGGCGCTGGTCGCGGTGGGCATCGCCGGACGCCTCCAGCACCACGTCGAGCTACCCGCCGGCAGGTGGGCGGCCCTGCTGGTGCTGATGTGGGTCGGCACGGTGCCGTTCGCGCTGCTCGGGCTCGCCATCGGGTACGGCCTCCCCCCGCAGCTCGCCCAGCCGGTCAACTTCCTCGGCTTCCTCGGCCTGTCGGTGCTCGGCGGACTGCTGGTGCCGGCGGCGTACTTCCCCGACGTGCTGCGGCACCTGGCGCACGCGCTGCCGACGTACCGGTTCGCCGAACTCGGTTGGCGTGCGGCGGCCGGCCTGGCCCCCGACCCGACCGGACTGGCGGTGCTCGTCGGGTGGACGGTGGCCTTCGGCGTGCTCGCTGCGGCGACGTACCGCCGGTCGACCGCGCCTCGCTGAGATCCCGCTACCGTGACGACCATGCCCGGTGTCACAAGCGTCACCGGCAGGAGCCGCCGCCGGGGCTTCCTGCTGGTCGCCGCGCACACGCTCTGGTTCTGGCTGCTGCTGCCCCCGGCCGCCGCGATCACCCACGGGCAGGTAGGTCCGGCGGCGGTCGCGGCGACCGGGCTGGTCACCTTCGCGCTGCTCTACCTCGCGCTGGTGGCGGTGCCGGTGGCCGACCTGGCGGTGCCACCCGTGCTGACCCACCTCGGTCTGGCGGTGTTCACGGCGCTCGGGGTGGGCCTCGCGGGCGCGTACGCCGGCGGCCCGGAGGGCTGGCTGATCCTGCTGATGTACGTCGCGACGGCCGGTGCGATCGGGCTGGTCCGGCCGGGCCTCGGATTCGCCTGGGTGGGTGGCAGTGCCGCCGCCGTCCTGGTGATCGGGGTGGCGCACCGGGTGCCGGCCGGTGACATCGCCGGTTCGGCGCTGATCACGGTGCTCGCGGGCACCCTGACTCTGGCGTTCGCCCGGACCGCCCGACTGGTGGCGGAGCTGCGACGCACCCAGCTTGAGCTGGCCCGCACGGCGGTCGAACAGGAGCGGCTCCGGTTCGCCCGGGACCTGCACGACCTGCTCGGCCACACGCTGTCCCTGGTGGTGGTGAAGGCGGAGGTGGTGCGCCGGCTCGCCCCCACCGATCCGGGGCGGGCGGCGGCGGAGGCCGGTGACATCGAACGGATCGGCCGTACCGCGCTCGCCGAGGTTCGCGAAGCGGTCACCGGTTACCGGGACCGCAGCTTCGGTCGGGAAATGGACGGCGCCCGCACCGCCCTGACCGACGGGGGGATCACCGTCACCGTGCGGCAGCCAGGCCGTCCGCTGCCGGTGGAGGCGGACGACGCGTTCGGTTGGGTGTTGCGGGAGGGTGTGACGAACGTGCTGCGGCACAGCCGGGCGTCCCGTTGCGACATCGAGGTACGCGCCGACGCCGAGGAGTCGGTGCTGACCATCGACGACGACGGCGTCGGCGGCCGGGCCGAGCCGGGCAACGGCCTGCGAGGTCTCACCGAGCGGCTGGCACAGGCCGGCGGCGAGCTGCGTGTCACCGCCGTCCGTGGCGGCGGTGTGCGGCTCACCGCCCGGATCCCCACCGGCACGGGCGGGTCGGTGCGCCGATGATCCGGCTGCTGCTCGCCGAGGACCAGGGCATGATGCGCGGCGCACTGGCCCTGCTGCTCAACCTCGAACCCGACATGGAGGTGGTGGCCGAGGCCGGCACCGGCACCGCCGCGTTGACGGCGGCCCTGCGGGTCCGCCCCGACGTGGCCCTGTTGGACATCGAGATGCCCGACGGTAGCGGGCTGGACACCGCAGCCGCGTTGCGGCACCGGCTGCCCTCCTGCCGGGTGCTGATCCTCACCACGTTCGGTCGGCCCGGCTACCTGCGCCGGGCGATGGAGGCCGGGGCGCGGGGGTTCCTGGTCAAGGACGGGCCGGTGGAGGAGTTGGCGGTCGCGGTCCGGCGGGTGCTGGCCGGTCAACGGGTGATCGACCCGGCCCTCGCGGCGGCGGCGCTGGCCGCCGGCCCGAATCCGCTCACCGAGCGGGAACGGGAGGTGCTCGTCGCCGCCGTGGACGGCGCCACGGTCGCCGACGTCGCCGCCCGGCTGCACCTGTCGGAGAGCACGGTCCGCAACTACCTGTCGGCCGCGATCGGCAAGACGGGCACCCGCAACCGGATCGAGGCGGCCCGCACCGCCCGCGCCAACGGCTGGCTCTGACCGGCTCGTGGCCATGGACGGGGTGCCGGTGTCAGACGGCTGGTCGATCGCCCCGGATGCGGGCGTGCAGATGCATGTCGTGCCTGCCGTCGCGATGGACGGCGTCGCTGCGCTTGGTGCCCTCCAGAAGGAAGCCGGCCCGCAGCGCGGTCCGACAGGACGCGGCATTACGGGTCGAGTGATCCAGGTGCAGACGGTGGAAGCCCGCCCCGTCCAGCGCCCAGTCGCCCAACGCCGTCAACGCCCGGGAGGCGACCCCCGTCCGCCGGGCGGCGGGAAGCACCCAGTACGCACACCCGGCGACACCGTCATCGAGATCCATGCTGGTCAGGGCGATCCGACCGAGCACTTCACCGCCGTCCCGGGTCACCGCCCAGCTGGCACCGGTCTCCCGCGCCCAGGCCTGGTGGTACTCCACGAACCACTCCCGGACCTGACTCTCGGAGGCAGGATGACGGGCGTGCCAGTGCTGGATCTCCGGATCCTGGTAGGCGGCCAGGAACACCGGGGCGTCGGTCGGTTCCCAGGGGCGCAGGACGAGGTCACCCGGCGCGGCGAGGGTCGGCTGCGGGCCGGCGGCGAGTGCCCCGGCGGGAATGGTGGGTGGCGTGGAAAGTGGTACCCGCACGCCTCATCCTCCCCCACCGTCGCGGACCGGTGTCAAGCCGCCGGTCAGGCGTCGATGTCGACGTCGACGCGGGAGACGCCCCGGTGCGCGGCGAGGCGTTGCGCCTGCGCGACGATGCTGTCGCGGGTCGCGGCGGACAGCTTGCGCCACGGCTGGACGGCGAGCTTCATCGCCCGGCCGGACTTGCGGGGACGCCAGGTGCCGACCAGCTCGCCGCCGGCCAGGACGGCGCCGGGGCGGCCCAGCACCGGCCACAACTCCTTGGCGTGGGCCGCGTCCGGCACCAGGGTCGCCCGGTCCCTGGCCTGGAGGAACAGGTCGTACGGGCCGAGCAGGCGGACGGCCGTGGTGTCGTCGCAGGAGACGAGTGCCGGCGCGTCGGCGGCCAGCACCGAGCGGGCCTGCCCGTCGACCCGTACCTCGGTCACGTCCTCGGGCCAGCGGGCCTTCACGTCCCTGACCGGGGCGTCGAGATAGTCGGCCACCTGCTGGGGAGTGGCCGGGCCGAGCAGCCGCAGGTAGGCGCGGATCAGGTCGAACCGGTCACCCGACGTGGCGGCCCTGGTGAATCCCGGGATGCGGTGCAGGACCGGTGGCGAGGTGTCGAGTCGCAGCTCCAGCCCGGCCCGCACGGCGGCCAGCCGGAACGGCATCTCGTAGAGGTGGGTGGCGGCGCAGGGGCGGCAGAACCGGAGGTAGGGCTGGGGCAGCAGCTCGGCCAACCGACCGGAGACGTCCCCCTTGACCGTCGGCGCGGTGACGACGTCCCGCAGCCGCGCGGCCACCTCGTCGAGGGCGGCCAGGTTGCCGATGCCGGCTGCCTTCAACGGCCTGGCGGCGTCGTAGATGCGTTTGCCCGCGTCGGCGTCGGAGTACGGCGCGACCGCCGCCGCCACCTCGCCCACGTCGGCGCGTCGGTAGAGGTGTGGCGCACCCCGGACGGTCCAGAGCAGGACCAGGTCCGCCAGGGACGGTTCCGGCACCTCGACCCCGCGCACGGCCAGCGCCCACCGGCCGCCGTCGGGGCCGGTGTCCTGCGCCCCGATGTCGAGGATCGCGGTGTCGGCGAGCGTGCCCTCGACCCGGTCGAGTTGCTGTGCCTGCACGCGGAAGTGCAGCACCTGCCGCCGGTCGATCATCCGGCCAGCCTAGGCGGCACCCCCGACAGAAACTCGCCGCCGCCGGGTTCGGCACGCCGAGAGCGCCCGCCCGGCGTGCCGTCGGGTTCGGCCGGCACCCAGGGGTGCCGGCCGGAGGGGTTCCCCGCCGCTACTCCTTGAGGCCGATGTGGTCGATCGGCGGCACCCGGAGCAACCGGCGGACCGGCCACACCGTGGTCGCCAGCGCCAGCAGGGTCGCCCCGCCGAGCACCGTCACCGCGCCCAGCGGCGGCACGTACGGGACAGGGCTGCCGGTCAGCGCGCCGACGATCGCGCCCAGGGTCAGCGCCGCGATCGTCGCGCCGACCAGCACCGCGCTGCCGAGCAGCCCGGCCTGCTCGGCGTGGACCATCCCCCGGACCTGCCGTCGGGTGACCCCGACCAGCCGCAGCAGCGCCAGTTCGCGCCGGCGGGCCAGCGCCGCCAGCACCATCGTGGTGGCCGCGGCCAGTGCCGCGTAGCCCACCAGCACGCCGACCAGCAGCCGGTTCAGCCAGGCGCCGAGGGCCAGGTCGGTGCCGATGAGCCGGGCACGGGTGGCCGCGTCCCGCACCTGGACGCCCGGCTGCCCGGCCGACCAGGCGGCCAGCGCGGCGTCGGCGTCCGGTCCGGCACGGACCAGGATCTCGTCGGCGGTGCCCCCGGCGGTGTGCCCGGCGACCGTCCCGGTGGCCAGCGTGACGTCGCCGAAGCCGAGGCCCCGGCCGTAGATCGCGACGACCCGCAGGGTGACCGGGGTGCCGTCGCCCAGCCACAGGTCCGCCCGGTCGCCGACCTGCCACCCGGACGCGGACGCCTGCGTCGCGGACAGCGCGACGGTGTCCTCCGCCAGGTCGGCCGGGTCGCCCTGGCGCACGTCGAGGTCCATGGTGCCGGTGAGACCGGCCGGGTCGACAGCCTGCGCGCCGACCGCTTCGATCCCGTCGGTCGACCGCACCACCACCTGGGTACGGCGTACCCCGGTGGCGGCCCGCACCCCGGGCAACTGGCGGACCTGGCGGACGGCGTCGGCGGGTAGCCCGCCCGGGGCGGTCAGCACCCGTTCGGCGAGCGTTCCCGCAGCACTCTGGGCCACGGTCTGCCGCTCCAGGTTGGTCTGGAGAAACCAGACCGAGCCGCCGAACCCGACCGACAGCACCAGGGCGGTCAACACGGTCGCCATGCCCTGTGCGTTGGCCCGCAGGTTGGCCGCGGCCAGGTAACCGCTGACCCGCCAGAGGCGGGACAGCACCGGGGTCAGCAGCCGGGCGGCGTACCCGTTGATCCAGGGTGCGAGCAGCGCCACCGCGATGACGAACAGGTAGAGCATGCCGACCGCGCCGGCCAGCGCCCCGGTCGAGCCGCCGCTGCCGGCCGTGAACGCCCCGGCGGAGCCGGCGCCCGCCAGCGTCGCGCCACCGGCGATCAGCCGTACCCGGCCGGGACGTCGGGCTTCGACGGCGATCTCGCCGAGTGCCTCGACCGGCTTGATCGCGGTGACCCGTCGGCCGGCGACCAGCGCGGCGAGCACCGCCACCAGCACCGCCGTACCGACCGCGACGGGCACCGCGAGCAGGCCACCGGTCATCGGGAAGTCGGCCGGGACGAACCCCCGGCCGACCAGTTCACCGTGCGCCCAGCGGGCGGCCAGCAGGCCGGTGGGCCCGCCGAGTGCGGCGGCGACCAGGGCGAGCAGGGCGGCCTCGGCGAGCAGCATCCGACGCACCTGACCCGGGGTGGCCCCGATCGCGCGCAGCAGCGCCAGGTCGCGGCGGCGGTGCCGGACGGAGAGCCCGATCGTGCCGGCCACCACGAAGACGATCAGCAGGACGACGTACCCGCCGAACGCCGAACCGGCGGTGACCAGCAGGCCCTGGGCGGCCAGGTTCGCCGACTGCTCGGCCTGCCCCCGGTCGGCGTCGACGTAGGTCGTGGCACCGGTGGGCGAGACGATCCGGCGGACCGCGTCGGCGACCGCGGCGTGGTCGGCGTCGGGTGTCAACCGCACGCCGATCGCGTCCACCCGCCCCGGGGCGGCGGACAACCGGGCGGCCTGCGCGTCGGTGAAGAACACCGAGGCGGTGCCGGTGTCGACGGTGGCGCTCACCCGGTAGGACCGGCCGACCCCGCCGACGACCAGGTCGATCCGGTCGCCCGGGACCGCGCCGAGCCGGGCGTCGGCGGCCACCTCGTCGTCGGCCCGGGGCGCGACGCCCGTGGTGACCGGCCGACCGGCGAAGGCGTAGGTGCCCCAGCCGTGCCCGACGGCTGCGGGTGCGCCGATCGGCACCCGGTCGTCGGCGGTGACGGCCGCGACACCGGGCAGCCGGCGGATCCGGTCGGCGAGGGCGGCATCGACCGTGCCGCCTTCGGGAAGGGCGACGGTGCTGGTGCTGGTGTCGCCGCCGAACTCCTGGAACGTGTGGCTGACCGTGCGGTGGGCGACGACCAGGTCAGCCGCCGCCCAGAGCCGCGGTTCCGGGCGGAACCGCAGCCCGGACTCGACGAGGGTGCCCATGGCGACCAGGATCAGCACCCCGGCGACCAGGGCGAGCAGCGTCGCGGCGGCCGGGCCGACACGGTGCCGCAGCAGGCGGGCGGCCAGCCCGGTCATCGGACGGCCCGCCCGTCCAGCGTCGCCAGGTGCTCGGCGATCCGGGCCGCGCCGAGTTGCGGCAGGTCGGCGACGATCCGGCCGTCGGCCAGCACCAGCACCCGATCGGCGTACGACGCGGCGACCGGGTCGTGGGTCACCATGACCACTGTCAACCCGTGCTCGTCGACCACCGCCCGCAGCAACGTCAGCACCTGCGCCGCGGTGTGCGAGTCGAGTGCCCCGGTGGGCTCGTCGCAGAAGATCACCTCCGGCCGGGTGGCCAGCGCGCGGGCGATCGCCACCCGTTGCTGCTGGCCGCCGGAGAGCGCCGCCGGCCGGTGGTGCAGCCGGTCGGCGAGCCCGACCCGCTCGACCACCCGGCTCAGCCAGGCCCGGTCCGGCCGGATCCCGGCCAGCCGCAGCGGCAGCACGATGTTCTCCTCGACGGTGAGCGCGCCGATCAGGTTGAACGCCTGGAAGACGAACCCGATCCGGGTCCGCCGCAGCTCGGTCAGCCGGGTCTCGGACAGCCCCGACAGGTCGGTGTCGCCGATGACGACCCGACCGGAGGTGGGCCGGTCCAGCCCGGCGGCGGTCTGCAGCAGCGTGCTCTTGCCGGACCCGGAGGGCCCCATCACCGCGGTGAAGGTGCCCCGGTCGAAGGCGACGTCGACCCCGGCCAGCGCGGTCACCGGGGTACGACCGGCCGGGTAGACCCGGGTGAGCTGCGCGACCCGGACCGCCGTACCGACGGCCCCGGCCGGGGCGAGGGTCCGGCCGGGAGCAACGGTCCTCGCGCGGTCGACGGTCCTCGCGGGGTCGATGGGGTGTGCCGGGTGGACTGGCATCCTGGTGGCCTCTTCCGTGTCAGCGGGGGTGGACTGCGCGCACCAGGAACGCTATGGAGCCGGGGAACCGGAGACCATCCAGCGGGCTGCCGGGGTCGGGGTACAGCAGGCGCTACCGCCGGTCGCCGTCGAGGTAGCGCAGCACCGCGGTGACCCGGCGGTCGGCCCGGTCGTCCGGGGGGAGCTGGAGCTTGGCGAAGATGTTGCGGATGTGTTTGTGCACCGCGCCGTCGGTGACGTACAACCGCTCGGCGATCGCGGTGTTGCCGAGCCCCTCGGCCATCAGTCCCAACACCTCGCGCTCGCGCGGCGACAGCTCGCTCAGCGCCGTGTCCGGCCGGCGGTTGCGGGCCAGCAACTGCCCCACCACCTCCGGGTCGATCACACTGCCGCCGTCGGCGACCCGGCGCAGCGCGGCGAGGAACTCCTCGGCCCGGCCCACCCGCTCCTTCAACAGGTAGCCGAGCCCGGCCGCGCCGACCGCGAACAGCTCGGTGGCGAACGCCTGCTCCACGTACGCCGAGAGGACCAGCACCGCGAGGCCGGGCTGGCGGCGACGGGCCTCCACCGCGGCCACGATGCCCTCGTCGGTGTGCGTCGGCGGCATCCGGACGTCCACGATCGCCACGTCCGGCGCGTACGCGTCGATCGCGGTCAGGAACTCGCCCGGGGTGCCCGCCGTGTCGACCACGTCCAGGTCCTCCGCCCGTAGCAGCAGCGCCAGCCCCTCCCGCAGCAGCGGGTCGTCCTCGGCGATCACGATCCGCACGGCAGCTCCACGTCCATTCTCGTCGGTCCTCCCGGTGGGCTGGTCAGGGTCAACCGGCCGTCGTACGCCTCGACCCGCCGGCGGATGCCGGTGAGCCCCGAACCACGTGCCTCGTCGGCGTCGCCGTGCCCGTCGTCCTCCACGGTCACCCGAAGCCGGCTCTGTTCCCGGCGCACGGTCACGTCGACGTGCCCGGCGCCGCTGTGCCGGACCACGTTGGTAAGCGCCTCCGCCACCACGAAGTAGGCGGTGGCCTCGACCGAGACCGCGCAGCGTACCGCCACGTCGACAGTGAGCCGGCAGGGCACCGCACAGCTGCCGGCCAGGCCGGCCAGCGCACCGGCGAGGCCCCGGTCGTCCAGCACCGGCGGCAGGATGCCGCGCACCACCGTACGCAGTTCACCGAGGGCCTGTTCCGCCGCGTCCTGCGCCCGCCCCAGGATCTCGTCGGCCCGCTCCGGGTCCCGCCGTACCGCCCGGCGGGCCGCGCCCAGCAGCACGTTGACCGCGACCAGCCGGTTCTGCGTGCCGTCGTGCAGGGAACGTTCGATGCGGCGCAGTTCGACCGCGTGGGCGTCCAGCGCCGCGGCCCGGGTGGCGGTCAGCTCGGCGACCCGCAACGACAGGTCCACCCCCGGCGGCGGAGGCAGCAGCCACCGGCCCGGCCGGGCCTGGAGGCGGGCCAGTGCCGGGCCACACACGACCGTGGCGACCAGCCAGCCCACCCCGAGCAGGCCGACCGCGAGCGCCTCGGCCAGCCCGTCGATGTGCCACCAGATGATCCCCGGCGCACCGGCCTCGGGTGGGATCAGCCGGTACCACAGCGGGAAGGTGACGTCCTGCACGGCGTAGAGCGGCAGGGCCAGGCCGAGCATCCCGGTGACCAGACCGCTGACCGAGTGCAGGGTGACCCAGCCGAGTTCCCGACGGACGAACGGGTCGCGTACCGCCACCCGCAGCGCGGCCGGCACCGGTCCCGGGGCGGGGACCGGCCGGCCCCAGCGGGACAGTCGGGCGCGCTCGCGGTCGGCCACCGAACGGACCACCCGCAGCGCGCCGGGCGCCGCCGGCAACCCCACCCCGACCAGACAGGCCACCGCCACGAGCGCCGCCCAGAGCAGCGCCGCCAACGCCAGCAGCGCGGTGCCGAGCCCGCCGACGAGATGCTCGAGGGCGTCGACCGAGGCGCGGATCCGGTCCCGCAGGTACGTCATCGGAAGACCTCCCGCGCCAACATAGGCCGCCGCACGCCCGGCCGGCAGCCTCCGGCCCGGAAGGTACAGCCTGCTGTACCACCGACGGTGGCGTTGGCGGGATCGTCGGCGACCCGCCGCCCGCCTAGCGTCGGACAGGTCGACGACCGTCGCACCGAGGAGGCAGCCATGACCGATCCGTACCGCGTCACCGACGCCCCGGCCGAGACCCCGCAGCGGACGGACGGCCTGCTCCGCCCGCTGTTGTGGCTGGTCCTGTTCGTCAGCGCGGCGGCCAACGTGGTGCTCACCACCGTCGGCGACAACCCGTGGGTAGGCTCCGCGTGCGGCCTGGTGGCCGTGCTCTGCGCGGGAACGCTGATCGTCCGGCACCGTCGCGGTCGCTGACCGGTGACGGGGAGCGACCCGAGGCCCGCCCGAGTGGCCGCGCCGGTGCCGGGCGCGCGGTCGCCCGACGGGGGCACCGCCCCGGCACGTCACCGCTCAGCAAGCCCCGTCCCGGGTGGTGCGTAGCGTGCGGATGTAGGTCGCGGTGAGCGCCACGGAGCGGTCCTGGTCACCGACGAGTGCCGCCAGCGCTCGCTCCGTCCGGTTCCCCGGGATGCCCGCGAGCGCCTGGGTCAGCCGTCGCCGTGCCGACTGCTCCACGGTGCCGTGGGCACAGCGCTCGATGAGCGCGGCGGCGATCCGGTCCGCCGACACCGGATCGGTCGCCAGCGCGCTCAGCACGTCGGCGGCCTCGACGTCGTTCGCCGCCTCGACGATCATGTCGACCAGGGTCGGGACGGCGTCGGCGACGCCCCGGGCCCCGAGGGCCAGAGCCGCGTACCTGCGGACCACCACGTCGTGGTGGCCGAGGGCGTCCCGCAACACCGCCGTCACCGCTTCGTGCGGGATCTCGACGACGCACCGGACGGCACGCTCGCGTACCTCGGCCGCCGGCGAGTCGAGCCCGTCGGCCAGCAGCGGCAGTCCCTCGACCCCCGAGTGCGCCAACGCCCACCGCAGCGCCCCGGCCACGTGAGGGTCGGGCTCGCCCAACGCCGCCTCGACCAGTGCTTCCACCGGCACCGCACCGACCGAGGCCAGGGCGGCGCGCTGGCGCTCTCCCGCGCTCGGCGAACCCAGTGCCTGCAGGAGCGCGACGGCCTGGAGGACGTCCTCCCAGTCGTCGGGCTCGACGGCACCGATCCGCCGCAGCCGGGTGAGCAGTCGCGTCTGCGTGGCGATCCGCGCCCGGGTCTGCCGGATGAGGTCGTCGACGAGCACCGAGGGGGTGAAGCCGGGATCGTCGAGGGCCCGCCCCACCTCGCGCAGCGACAGCCCCAGCGACCGCAGGCTCTCGATGTGGAAGATCCGCCGGATGTCCTCGCCGGAATACTCCCGGTAGCCGGCGCCGGTACGACCGGTCGGACGTACCAGGCCGAGCGATTCGTAGTGCCGGAGCATCCGGGCGCTGACCCCGGAGCGTCGTGCCACGTCACCGATCAGCACCCTGCTCACCCCTCCCGGCCGAAGTCGCCGAGGGCCACGACGCGCTTCGCCTCCTCGACCGAGACCACGAATCCGGCGTCCGGGTCGCGCAGCAGCCTGCGGGTGGCGAGCGCGTGCGCGCGTACCCGGGGATCGGGGTCCGTCGTGGCGGCGTGCAGGACCGGCTCGGCCACTTCGCCGAGCGCGGCCAACGCCCGACCGAGGCTCAACTGCGTCTGCCGGTCGCCGCGCCCGAGCTGGGTCGCCAGCACCACGGCCAGCCCGGGTTCCGCCCCCTCCGGCACCAGGGCGACAGCCGCCCGCCAGGCGCTGCGCGCCACCTCGTCGTCGGCGTCGGTCAGCAGCGCCCGGGTGATCGCCGGCCAGGCGCTCCGGTCCCCGATCTTGGACAACGTGTGCAGCGCCTGGCTCCGGGCCTGCGCCCGCGTCGCGCGCAGTTCGGCGACCAGTCGGGGAACCGTCAGCACGGCACTGTGCCGGGTGAGTGCCCAGGTCAGCATCTCGCGTACCGGGAAGTCGGGTTCGACCGCGCAGCGGGCGACGAGCGCGTCGACGCACCGCGGATCGGGGGTGGTGCCGATCGCCAGCGCAGCACGCAACCGCACCGACGGGTCGCCGTGCGCCAGCCCCCGAAGCGCGCGCGCCGATTCCGTATCCCCCTGCGACCAGGTCATCCGGCCCACCTCCCGGCCACAGTCAAACCCCTGCCACAGTGTCAGGGTCAACCGGGCCCGATGGCGTCCCCTGCCGTCAGCGCGGGTTCGTGTCGGCGCGCGTCGCGGTCTCCCCGGACCCTCGCCGTGGCGGCGGGCGGGTCGAAGCGCTCAGTGCACGGCCACGACCGCCGAGGTCGGCTCCAGGTCGGCGAGCCGGGAGGGCCGTACCACCAGGAACAGCACCGCCAGCGCCGCCACCATGCCGCCGGCCACCACCAGGGCCATCGCCACCGCGCCGTTGCCCAGCACGCCCACCATCGGCGCGGCCACCGCACCGACGCCGAACTGCACGGCACCGAGCAGGGCGGACGCGGTGCCGGCCGCCTCACCGTGCCGGGACAGCGCCAGCGCCGGGGCGTTCGGCATCGCCAGCCCGGCCGCCCCCAGCACCACCCAGAGCGCCACCAGCAGGGCGGGCAGCCCACCGAACCCGGTCACGGCGAAGGCCAGCAGCGCCAACCCGGCCAGCGTCCCGAGGCTCAGCGAGGTGACCAGGATCCGCTGCGGTGAGTAGCGGCGCAGCAGGCGAACGTTGTACTGGGCCGCCCCGATCAGCCCCACCGCGCCCGCTCCGAACGCCAACGCGAACTGCTGCTCGTCGAGCCCGTACCCCTCCTGGAGGACGAACGACGAACCGGCGACGTACGCGAACAGGGCCGCCATGGCCAGGCCGGCGACCAGGACGAGCCCCACGAAGGTGCGGTCGCGCAGCAGTGTGCCGTACAGGCCCACGGTCTGCCACACGCCACCGCGTTGCCGGCGCGCGACCGGCAGGGTCTCGGGCAGACCGACCACCGCGACCACGACGAGCAGCACGCCGAAGACGGCCAGGGTCACGAAGACGCCCCGCCAGTCGGTCCAGCGCAGCACCCCGCCGCCGAGGGTCGGGGCGAGGATCGGCGCCGCACCCATCACCAGCAGCAGACGGGAGAGCAGGGTGGCGAAGGCGGTGCCACTGAACAGGTCACGGAGCACCGCCATCGCGACCACCGTGGCGGCGGCGACGCCGAGGCCCTGCACCACCCGCAGGCCGCCGAGGACCGCGATGGTGGGGGCGACGACGCAGAGCGCCGAGGCCACGATGTGCAGCGTGAGGCCGGCGATCAGCGGGCGACGACGTCCGACGGCGTCGGAGAACGGCCCGATCAGCAGCTGGCCCAGGGCCAGCCCGGCGAGCGTGCCGGTGAGGGTCAGCTGGACCGCCGCCGAGGTGGTCGCGAAGTCGGCGGCGATGGCCGGCAGCGCCGGCAGGTACATGTCGATGGTCAGCGGGCCGATGGCGATCAGCGAGCCGAGGACCAGCACGAGCCGCACCCGTTGCCGCCGGGTCATCAGGTCACCCGGCGTCGGTGCGACCTTCGTCAACTGGTCGTGGGCGACATCGGTCATCGGGGAAGCTCCGCCCGGTCGTGGTGCGGCCGGGCGGAGGACAGTGCGACAGTCACACCTTGCTTCAAATCCGGATCCGCTTCGCTGATTCCCGCTCCACCGAGAGGTAACGCGGGTCACAGCCGGAGGAAACGCCTCAGGCGGGGTCCGCGCGCCCCCGGCGCCAGTACCCCATGAACGCGACCGCCCGGCGGTCCATGCCCCGCTCGGCGACGAGGTGCCGGCGCAGCGCGCGGATGACGCCGGCCTCACCGGCCAGCCAGGCGTAGACCGGGACCGGCGCCGACGGGGTGGGGACCTCCCACAGCAGGATCCGGTCGACGTCGACGTCCGCGACAGGCACGCCGGGGGCCGGGGCAGTGGGAACCGGCCCGCCGGTGGGGAGCAGGTGTTCCGCCGCCGCCGCGACGGCCGGGAGCAGCCGGCTGCCGTGCTCGCCGCCGTCGCGGGCCAACCAGTCGACCGTGACGCCGGGCGGGGCGACGACCGGCAGTACGTCGGCCCGGTCCGGCACCTCCAGCAGCGCCTGCCCCCGGGCGTCGAGCGGCAGGCGCTCCAGGATGGCGCAGATCGCGGGTACGGCGGTCTCGTCCCCGGCCAGCAGCAGCCGACCGGCGGGCGGCGGACGGAACTCGAGGCCGCCGTGGTCACCGTGGTAACCGGCGTCCGGCCCGAGCAGGCCGACCTCGTCGCCGGGGCGGGCCCGCAGCGCCCACCGACCGGCCGGGCCGCTGTCACCGTGCAGCACCAGATCCACGTCCACCTCGGCCAGGTACGGCCGGACCGCCCGAACGGTGTACGTGCGGATGGGACAGCGTTCGTCCTCGGGCAGCGCCCGCCAGTGGGCGTACCAGTCGACGCCGCCGGGCAGTTGGACGCCGCGCCGGCCGGGCAACGGCAGCACCAGCTTCATCCGCTGGTCGTAACCGTTGTCGGCGAACCGGTCGAGGCCCGGTCCGGTGAAGGTGACCCGGAGGAAGGACGGACTGAGCCGACGCACCGTGCGTACCTGCACGTCGAACAGTCGCCACGGTGCGACGGGCAGGGTCGCGGTCCCGCCGCCCGTGGCACGGGCGCGCTCCCCCGACGGGCGAACTCGATCACCAAACATGTAGGTGAGGCTAACCTAACCAGATTGGTGGATGGCCACCCGGCCCACCAGCCCCCCGTTCGGGGACGCCACCGCCGCTCCGCGCCGCGCCCCGACCGGCCCCGGCGGGCAAGGCGCCCGGCGGTCATGGCATGAGCATGGCGGGTCCGCTGCCCGACTGCCCGGCGGGCATGGCATGAGCATGGCGGGCATGGCGGCCCGGGTCGGCGTGGCGGCCCCGCTCAGCCGCGCACCGCCGACCGGTCGAGGAAGAGCAGTTGGGCGCGCTTGTCCGGCAGGTCGATCTGCGGGCCGGGCACGAAGCCGGCGCGGACCAGCCGGTCGACGGCCCGCGCGTTGCGCGCGTCCGGCTCGGCCACGATGCGCAGCCGGGCCGGGTCGGCCAGCACGAACGCGAGGAAGGCGTCGAGGAGCACACCGGTGAAGCCGGGTTCCACCCCGCCGTCCGGGGGGCCGATGAGCAGGTGGATGCCGAAGTCGCCGGGGCGTACGTCGTAGCACCCCCCGACCGGGTCGGCGGCCGGCTCGTAGGTCTGGAACAGCGCCACCGGCCGGCCGTCCCGGTGGACCAGGTAGGCGTGGTGGGTGGTCGACGAGTCCAGGTACGTGTAGATCTCGTGGACCCGCTCCCGGCTGGCATCGCCCATGCCCCAGAACCGGGACCGTTCCCGGGTCACCCAGTCGTGGATCAGCCCGACGTCCCGGTCCGGTTCCACCGGTCGGATGGACACCTCGCCGAAGCCGTCGATCAGCCGCGAGCCGGAGATCGGCGCAGTCGTCATGGCACCCCCTCGTGAATCCGAAACAGATCACCCACCACCGCCGAGAGCGCTGCGGCGGGACCGCGCCCGGCACGTCAGGAGAACCCCACCACACGACCAGCAGGTAGGCAAACAGCCACTCTCGGTAACGAGGGTGGCGTGGTCCACCCCGGCACCCCACTTCCCGCTTGACCCGCCACTCAGCAGGCAATCATCGACGCCGGCCGGACACAATTCATTCTGCCCGCACCGGCGATCCGGCCGGAAAAACGTGATTCATCCCTCGACAGGCGGCCGAAGAATACAAAAGTCGGGGGTGACACATTGCTGATGTTCGTTGCATAATTGCCGCCGTTGAGCGCCGGGATCCGTGCCGCGCCGGCGTTCACCGGAGGGATATTCATGAAACGTGACCAGTCACCTGTGCTGCCGGGCGGCGGCGCTACGGACTACGCCCGTTACATGCGCACCGACGAGCTGCTCGATCTGCAACGCGACCCGGCGGACATGCTGCACCGCGACGAGCTGCTCTTCCAGGTGGTGCACCAGTCCGCCGAGCTGTGGCTGAAGCTGGCCGAGGCCGAGCTGGCCGAGGCCGTCGCCCGGACCACGGCCGACGACCCGCAGGCCGCAGCGTCGCTACTGGAGCGCGCGATGCTCGCGGTACGACTGGTCACCGACCAACTGGAGATGTTCCGCCACCTGTCACCTGTCGACTTCCAGGCGATGCAGCCGGCACTGGGCAACGGATCCGGCGCCGAGTCACCCGGGTGGCGACGGGTGGCGACGGTGAGCCGACAGCTCGGCCGGGCCTTCACCGCGCACCTCGCCACCCGGGGCGGCAGGCTCGGCGCGCTGGATCCGACCGACCCGACCCGCCGGCTCGCCGAGGCGATGACCGCCTGGGACGAGCGGGTCTCCCAGTGGCGGGTACGCCACTACGAGGTCGCCCTGCGGGTCGGCGGGCACGCCCCCGCCGGGTCTCCGGGGAGCCCGGCGACGGTGCTCGCCAAGCTCATCGGACACCGGTTCTTCCCCGAGCTGCGGTCGGCCCGGCCGGACACCGACGTACCGGCGGCGACCCATTCCCGCACCGCACAGGCATGACGAGCCGCGCCACTCGAAGAATCGTCGGCGCTGTCCCTGACCGATCCCCATCCGAGGTGCGGTTCGTGCGTGAGCTGACGAACTGGTCGTCCGGTACGGCCGACCCCGAACAATTCCCCTACCACGCGGTAGTCGCCGAATTCAATCGAGTCGGTAAACACTTCGTCAAAAAAGAACTCCTTGCCCTACTGGACCAGCTCCGCGCCCAGGTGAACGCCCGAGCGGCCCCCGACCGCCAGCTGTCCGCCTTCCTCGACGTGGCGCTCGACAAGTGGGACGCCCGGTACGACTACCTCAGCTACCTGGCCCTGCCCCTGCTCCCTCTACCGGCCGTCGGGCGGCGGGAGCGCGACCGGCTCCTGGTCGACCTCGTCGCCGACGCCGTCGCCTTCGAGCTGGCCGCCTCGACCGACGGCACCGACCTGCTCCCCGAGCAGCGGCCGGGACCGATGCTGGTGACCAAGCGGTGCCGGCTCGGGGTACGGGCCGGATTCGCCGCCCTCACCCGGCTCGGTCTGGCCGGGACGGTCACCGACCCGGACCCGGTCACCGCGGCGGTGGCGCTGCACCGGCTCGCCGTCACCGGTCGTGACGCCGCCCGGGAGCGGGTCCTGCGGCTGAGCATGTTGCCGGTCTACGTCTCCCACGACGAGTACCTGTTCATCCGGGTGCTCCAGGCGTACGAGTGCCTCTTCGCCGGGGTCGCCGAGGAGCTGCGGGCCACGATCACCGCGCTGGGCACCGGTCGACCCCGCCAGGCCGCCGCCCGGCTGGCGTACGCCCGGGAGCTGATCGGCGGGGCCGGGGCGTTGTTCTCGCTGCTGGCCACCATGCAACCGGCGGCGTTCCGGACGTTCCGCGAGTACACCGAGGGGGCCAGCGCGATCCAGTCCCGCTCCTACAAGCTGATGGAGTCGCTGTGCCGTACCCCGGAGCCGGCCCGGCTGGACTCCACCGCGTACCGGTCGGTGCCGGAGGTGCGCGACCTGGTACGGGCCGGCCAGCCGTCGATCGACCAGGCCTACCGGGCGGCGGTCCGCGACGGCCGGCTCCGGGGAACCGAGCACACCCTGGTCCGCCAGCAGATGGCGGCCTTCGCCGAGGCCGTGCTGACCTGGCGACGCACCCATCACCGGCTGGCGGTCCGGATGCTCGGCTCCCGCACCGGCACCGGTTACACCGAGGGCACCCCCTACCTGGCGGCCGTCCGCTCCGTGCCGGTCTTCACCGCCGTGTCCACCGATCCCCGTCCATCCCGGACCGACCCGATTGGAGGCCGCCCCGAGTGAGCGGATCCGACACCCTCCCGGCGCGGTGCCTCGACGCCGCCGCCCACGCCGCCCTGCGCGCCGAGTTCCCGCTGCTGGAGACGTGCGTCTACCTGAACAACAACTCGACCGGCGCGGTGCCCCGGGGCGTCGAGGAGGTGCTCGCCGGCTACTGGGAGACCCTGCGCGATTGGCGCGACGACGTGTGGCAGGGCTGGCACGTCGGCCTCGACCGGTACGCCGACTCGGTGGCCGCGCTGCTCGGCGCACCCGCCGGCAGCGTGGTCACCGACGCCAACCTGAGCACCCTGCTGGCCCGGGTGCTGTCCTGCTTCGACTACCGCCCGCCACGGGACCGGATCGTCACCACCGACCTGGAGTACCCGACGGTGCCGTTCATCGGCACCGCGTTCGGCCGCTACGGCGCGCGGCTCGACGTGGTCGGCACCGGTGGACCCCGGTTCGACGAGGACGCCCTGCTGGCCCGGGTCGACGAGCGGACGCTGCTGGTCTGCGTACCGCATGCCAGCTTCTCCTCCGGGGCCACCGTCGACCTGCCCCGGCTGGTCGCCCGCGCCCACGACGTCGGCGCCCTGGTGGTGGTGGACGCCTTCCAGACCGTCGGGGTGGTCCCGCTGGACGTGACCGCGCTCGGCGTCGACATCGTCCTCGGCGGCGCGCACAAGTGGCTCTGCGGGGTCGGCACCGCCTTCCTCTACGTCCGCCCCGACCTGGTGGAGCGCCTGGCACCGGCGGCCACCGGCTGGCAGGCCGGCGACCGGGCGCTGACCTTCCGCCCGTCGACCGGCTGGGCGGCGGGAGCGCAACGCTTCGCCGGCGGTACGCCGTACCCGCTGACCTCGCTGGCCTCCCAGGTCGGCCTGGACCTGCTGGCGGGGGTCGGCACCGCGGCGATCCGGCGGCACTCGCTGGCCCTCACCCAGCGGGTCCTGGACCGGGCGGCGGCGGCCGGTATCACGGTGGTCAGCCCCACCGACCCGGAGCGTCGCGGCGGGGTGGTGTGCCTCGACGTCGCCGACGGCGAGGCGGTCAAGCGGCGGTTGGCCGCGCGGAGCATGATCTGCAGCTGGCGGGGTTGGCTGCGGGTCGGACCGCACGTCTACAACACCCTCGACGAGGTGGACGCGTTCATGGACGCGCTGGACGAGGAGCTGTGCCGGTGACCGTCACCCTGTCGCCCCGGGCGCTGATGAGCCTGCTCTTCAACGGGCCCAAGGCCGTCGACGTGCTGGAGACCGCGCTGGCCCTCGGCCTGCTCGACGCGCTGGAACCCGGCCCGGTACGCCTCGACGCGTTGGCCGCCCGGTTCGGGGTGCGCCCGCTGCGGCTCTACAAGTTCCTCGACTGTCTGGAGACCCTCGGCTGCGTCACCCGGCACGAGCCCGGCGACGACATCGCCGCCGCCACCTACCGGGCGGTGCCGGGGCTGCGGGACGCCGTGGTGGCGGCGGTCGGCCCGGACGCGATCGAACGGGACCGGGACCGCTACCCGTGGCGGGTGCTGCACGGCCGGCTCGCCGAGAGCCTGCGCGGTGAGGTCGGCATGACCGACGACGACTTCGCCTGGCCGCCGAAGACCGACGCGCAGACCGCCGACTTCGAACGCAGCATGGCCGCCGGGCTCGGCCCGGTGATCGAGACGCTGCACCGGCACGCCGACCGGCTCTGGCCGGACCGGCGACGCCTGTTGGACGTCGGCGGTGGCGACGGCACGCTCGCCGCGCACATCCTCGACACCGCCCCCGACCTGCGGGCCGACGTGTTCAACCTGCCGCCGGTGTCCCCTCTGGTGACGGCCACCCGGATCGCCCGGGGTCATCCCGACCGGTTGGGGTTCGTCGGCGGCGACTTCCTGGCCGGGCCGCTGCCGTCGGGCTACGACGCGATGGCGTTCGTCCGGGTGCTGCACGACTGGCCCAACGACGTGGCCCGACACCTGGTCGAGCAGGCGTACGCGGCGTTGGAGCCGGGCGGGCTGCTGCTGATCGGCGAGGAGTTCCGCACCCCGGACCGGCTGGCCGTGCAGTTCTTCTGGAGCTACTTCCTGATCGGGGTGGACAGCTGTGTGAGCCGGCTGCGGGAGGTCGAGTTCTACACCGGACTGCTCGCCGAGGTCGGCTTCACCCGGGTGGCGGTGCTGCCCGGCGGGTGGGAGCTGGTCACCGCGTACAAGCCGGGCTGACCCCGTCGGCGTTGACCCGTCGGCGCGGATGCCGTCCGCGCCGACGGGTCGCCGCCGGCACGCCGCACCGGTGTCCGGGCGGCGGGCCGGAGCACGCGGTCAGGGCCGGCGGGCCACCACCGCGCCGTTGGCGCCGGGTGCGTCGAAGGGCACCGTACGGACGTCGACGAAGCCGGCGTCGACCAGCCAGGCGGTGTACTCCGCGCCGGAGTAGTTCTTGCCGCCCTCGGTCTCGATGAGCATGTTCATGCCCATCAGGGCGGCCTCCGGCGGGCCGGTGCGCTCGTCGTTGAGCAGCAACTCAGAGACGACGATCGCGCCACCGGGTGGCAGCGCGGCGTGGCAGCGGGCCAGCAGCGCCCGGTTGGTCGGCTCGT
This sequence comes from Micromonospora sp. DSM 43699, assembly GCF_055517075.1. Lineage (NCBI taxonomy): Bacteria > Bacillati > Actinomycetota > Actinomycetes > Micromonosporales > Micromonosporaceae > Micromonospora > Micromonospora sp. DSM 43699. The sequence continues at coordinate 18,537 of NZ_JBTMMT010000025.1, read as the reverse complement.
CCCAGTCGTGCAGGATCATGCTGAGCAGGATGACGTCGTGCCCCTCCGGCAGGGCCGGGTCGGCGAGGAAGTCACCGGCGACCGCGCCGATCCGCCCGGTCAGCCCCGCCTCCGCGATCCGTTCCTCGGCCCGGACGCAGACGTGCGGCAGGTCCAGGATGGTCGCCCGCAACTGCGGTAGCCGCTGGCAGAACTCGATCGGGAACGCCCCGGCCCCGCCGCCCACGTCGAGCAGCCGACGGTGTCGGCCGAAGTCGTACGCGTCGGCCAGCGCGCGGGCGGTGAACCGGGAGGTGGCGAACATGGCATCCCAGAACTGGGCCACCAGCTCCGAGTCGGCGGTGTCGAACAGGGACTTCTGCTGCTGCGGGTCCCAGGTCAGCGGCCGGTTGCCGCGCAGCGCTTCCCCCACCCGGTGCCAGGGCAGGTAGGTGCGCAGGTCGGAGTAGCGGACCTGGGCGCCGAAGTAGTACGGCTGCCCCTCGACCAGGAACTGCTCGGCCAGTTCGGAGTTGCGGTAGCCGTCGCCGGCCTTGTCGAGCAGCCCGAGCGACGCGCTGGCGGCCAGCAGCAGGTCGGCCGGGCGTTCGTCGAGTCCGAACTCGGCGGCGGCCTCGGCCACGGTGATGGTCCGCCCGCCGGCCAACCGGGTGAACAGGCCGAACTCGACCCCGACGGCGAGGGTCTTGAAGCCCCAGACGCCGGCGACGAGACTCATGAGAGGAGTGGGATTGATCATCGGTACATAAGATCATGATTGGCCGGCCGAGGTGACGGTCAACCGTGCCACCAGGGGGCAGCGCCGACGTGGGAGAAACGGCCCGCAGTGCCGGCGAATCGGATTGCCCGACCGCTCCGGCCGCTGTCACCATCACCCGCATGTCCCTCGCCGAACTGTCCCCGTCGGACGCGCTGATCGCGCTGTACGCCACCCTCGACCGGCGGCCCCGACCGGAGGAGGTCGCCCACCTGGTGTTCCGGGCCGTCGGCGACCGATTCGACCAGCGGGACCGCATGCTGCTGGGTCGAGCCGCCCGCGCGGCATCCCGGTGGCACGGCGAGAGCTCCATGTCGGACGACTTCGCCCGCCCGGTCGGCGGCACCCGCCAGGTCGACGCGGCGCGGCGACTGTTCACGCTGCCCGACGACGGCGTCGACCCGGACGACCCGACGTCACTGCTCGACTTCACCCGCCGGCTCGGCGAGTCCCTCGGCGTGCGGGACGAGCACCGGCTCGACTTCCAGCGGGACCGGCTGAACCGGGCGGACCGGGTCGCCGCCGGAATCGAGCTGTCCAAGCGGCAGTACAACCGGCGGTTCCGGGTGACCCGGCGGGTGGCCGCCAAGGCCGGACGGCTCGGAGCCGGGCAGACCCGGCGGCAGCTCACCCTGGTGGCCCGCTCCGGGTTCGCCGCCGGTCTCCCGCTGGCGACCTTCGTGGCCGATCCCTGGGCCGCCTGCTTCGTCGCGTACCTCACCGCCCGGCGCAAGCTGCGCCGCGAGTTCACCCTGTCCGGACGGGACAACCCGTACGACGAGATCGCCGATCTGCTGTTCCGGCAGTGTGTTGCCGCCCCCGACACGGACTGGTGGATGATCGCGCAGGTCCATCCGACCCCGGAGGTCCTCGCCCGGCTCACCGACCGGCAACGTGGTGAGCTGCTGGGTCGCTGGTGGGCCACTATGCGCCAGGTCGCCGAGTTGCTGGCCCGGATCTGGTCGGCCAGCGAGTTCGACCGGGCCACGATGGTCGTCCGTCGGGGCAACGACTCGTCGACGTGGAACCTGCTCTGCGGCGCATACAACACCGCCCGTACGGCGTGGATCGCCACCCTGGCCGCCACCGGTAGCCTCGACCTGCTCGACGCGGCCTGTCCGGGCAAGGCGATGCTGCTGATCGCGGCGGACCTCGCGGCCTGGCACCGGTCCACCGGCAGGGGCCTGCACCCCGACACGACGGTCTGGGCGCGGCTGCCGCTGCCCTGGGACGTCCTCGACGGCACCGCCACCTGTACCCGGGCGGACGTGGCGGCGGCCTGCGCCGAGGCCGGCGTCGACGGCGAGCGGTGCGGGTGGCTGGCGCCCCGACCGGCCGGGGCGGTCGGCACCTTCCGGCCGACACCGGAACTCGTGCACGGGGTGGCCGTCGTCGACCCGGTGTGGGCGGCGGCACTGCGCTCGGCCGGCGTCTTCTCCGGCCGCCCGATGCACGGCAGCGCGATCCAGGTACCGGCCGACGTGGTCCTCCGTGAGTTACCACAATCCGGTGGACAGTCGACTCCTTGATCCGGCAGCATCGCTGGTGCCCCGCCGTAGCTCAGCGGTAGAGCGCCCGGCTCTTCACCGGGTGGACGCTGGTTCGAGCCCAGTCGGTGGGACCGCGGAGATCCGTCGTAGCTCAGCGGTGGAGCGGCCGGCTAGGGACCGGTTGGACGCCGGTTCGAGCCCGGTCGACGGATCTCCGCCCGGCCCTGTCGGCACGGTGGCGGGCGCTGGTCACTATGGAGGAATGATTCGCTTCGTCCTGAACGTGCTGTGGCTCATCCTCGGTGGCGGAATCGTGCTGGCGCTCGGCTACTTCGTCGCCGCGGTGATCTGCTTCGTCCTCGTCATCACCATCCCGTTCGGGGTGGCCTCGCTGCGGCTGGCGTCGTACTCGCTGTGGCCGTTCGGCCGCACCCTGGTCGCCAAGCCGGGGGCCGGTGTGCCGTCGGGGCTGGCGAACGTGCTGTGGGTGTTGCTGGCCGGTTGGTGGCTGGCGCTGTCCCACCTGCTCGCCGGGATCGCGCTCTGCGTCACGATCATCGGCATCCCGTTCGGCATCGCCAACTTCAAGCTCGTCCCGGCGGCCTTCTGGCCGCTCGGCCGGGAGGTCGTCGAGGCACCCTGACCGTCGCGGGCCGGGTCCCCCGACCCGGCCGCCCCGGTCAGGGCCGCCGGTCGGCCTGGAGCCGGTCGAGGTGGGCGGCGAGTTCGTCGGTGATCAGCAGGTCGGTGCGGATCCGGTCGTGCGGGTAACCGGCCCGGCCGATCATGTGCGCGGCGACCGGCGCGGTGGCGAGCTGGAACACGCCGACCAGCACCAGCGTGGTGACGTCCACCCCGGTCCGCAGCCGCAGCGCGCAACCGAGCAGCACCAGCAGCAGGCCGAGAACCTGGGGTTTGGCGGCGGCGTGCATCCGGGACAGCAGGTCGGGGAAGCGGACCAGGGCGACCCCGGCGGCCAGGCTGAGCAGGGCGCCGCCGAGCAGGCAGACCGCGGCCACCACGTCCAGCACCGCGTCGACGCTCACCTGTCGTCCCGGCGGGTGGCGAACCGGGCGACGCTGACCGAGCCGACGAAGCCGAGGATGGCCAGCACCACCAGGATCGGCAGCGCTGTCGCGTCCCGGCTGTAGGCGACCTCGGTCGCCACGGCGGCGACCACGATGGCCAGCAGCACGTCGGTGGCGACGGCCCGGTCGAGCACGGACGGCCCCCTGACGATCCGGATGAGGGTGAGCGCGCCGGCCACCGCCAGCAGCACGGTGACGATCACGGCGACAGCGGTCATCTCGATGTCCCTTCCAGGGCGGCGGACGGTGTGTGCTCGCGGACCAGACGCAGTTCCTGCGTCGAGCCGATCGCCTCGATCAACCGGGCCTCCAACTCCAGCACCCCGTCCCGGAACCGCTCGACCTCCTCGCGGGTGCGCACCCCGAGGACGTGGACGTAGAGGGTGCCGGTGTCCCGGTCGACCTCGACGATGAGGCTGCCCGGCACCAGGGACAGCGCCTCGGCGGTCAGGGTCAGGTTGAGGTCGGAGCGGACCCGCAGCGGCACCGCGATGATCGCACCCTGCGGGGTGTGCCCGAAGCGGAACGCCAGCGCCGCGATCTGGACGCTGGCCACCACCAGGTCGCGCAGGAAGCGCCAGGTGAACCGCAGCAACGGCAGCGGGTGCAGCCGCCCGGCGAAGGTCACCGGGGGTAGCGGGAAGACGGTCAGCACGACCAGCCCCACGACCAGCCCACCGAGCACGTTGGCCCAGCTCAGCGTCCCCCAGAGCAGCACCCAGACGGTGACCAGGACGACCATCGCGACTGCCCGGTTACGGCGTCGGGCCGCCGGGGTCAGCGGCAGGTCCTCGGGATGCTCCGGCGATGGCGGCTCCCCGGAAGGTTGCGGCGACCTGACCTCGGCGGACTGATCGTGGCTCACGGGGTACCCCCGGGGTAGACGGCCTCGACGTACGGGGTGCGCCGCAGCAGGTCGTCGGCGGCGTCGGAGCTGAGGTCGAACAGCGGCCCGGCCACCACTGTCAACGCCAGCCCGAGCACCACCAGGGCGACCGTCGGCGCGATCATCAGGCGGGGCAGCATCGCGCCCGGGTGGGCGTCACGGTCCGGCCCCCGGTAGGGCTGCTCCACCCCGTCGGTGCGGACGGTGTGCACGCTGTCCTGCGGCTCGGGCATCTCGGGGTGCGGCCGACGCCAGAAAGCCAGGTTCCACACCCGGGCGATGGCGTAGAGGGTGAGCAGGCTGGTCAGCAGCCCGCCCGCGACCAGCACCCAGGCCAGCGGGCCGCCGTCGTCCACCCCGGCCTGGACCAGGCCGAGCTTGCCGAGGAAGCCGGAGAACGGTGGGATTCCGGCCAGGTTCAGCGCGGGGACGAAGAACAGCACGGCGAGCAGCGGCGACAGCCGGGCCAGTCCGCCGAGGCGGTCCAGCGCGGTGCTGCCGCCCCGGCGTTCGACCAGGCCGGCGGCGAGGAAGAGAGTGGTCTGGATGGTGATGTGGTGCACCACGTAGAAGATCGCGGCGGCCAACCCGAGCGACGAGCTGAGCCCCACCCCGAACAGCATGTACCCGATGTGGCTGATCAGGGTGAACGACAGCAGTCGTTTGATGTCCGACTGGGCGACCGCGCCGAGGATGCCGACCAGCATGGTCAGCGCCGCCACCACCAGCAGCAGGTCGGCGGTCCGGCCGCCGGGGAACAGCAGCGTCTCGGTGCGGATGATGGCGTACACGCCGACCTTGGTGAGCAGGCCGGCGAAGACGGCGGTGACCGGCGCGGGCGCGGTCGGGTAGCTGTCGGGCAGCCACGCCGACAGCGGGAAGACCGCCGCCTTGATCCCGAAGGCGAGCAGCAGCATCCCCTGGAGCACCAGCCGCAGGTCGTCCGGCAGCGCGTCGAGCCGGTCGACGAGCTGCGCCAGGTTGAGCGTGCCGGTGGCGGAGTAGACCAACCCGATCGCGACCAGGAAGATCAACGACGACAGCAGGCTGACCACGACGTACGTGGTGCCGGCCCGGATCCGGGTCTCGGTGCTGCCCAGGGTGAGCAGTACGTAGCTGGCGACCAGCAGGATCTCGAAGCCGACGTAGAGGTTGAACAGGTCACCGGAGAGGAAGGCGTTGCACACGCCGGCGGTGAGCACCAGGTAGGTGGGGTGGTAGACGGACAGCGGGGTGTCCTCGTGCCCGTCGGCCATGCCCTGCCCGATGGAGTACACCAGCACGCAGAGGGTGACGGCGGCGGACACCACGAGCATCAGCGCGGCGAGCTGGTCGGCGACGAGCACGATACCCAGCGGCGCGACCCAGCCGCCGACCTCGACCACGAGCGGCCCGTCGATCGAGGCGCGGACCAGCAGGGTGGCGGCCACCGCGACGGTCGCGGTGAGCACCGTGAGGCTGACCCAGCGCTGCGCGCGGGGCCGGCTGACAAGCAGCAGGGTCAGGGCCGCGCCGAGCAGTGGCATCACCACCGGCAGCGGGACGAGGTAGTTCACGCGTCCCGCCCCCGCTCGGCGGCCACCGCCGCGACCGAGGCCGCCGACGGCCGGCGGCTGTCCGGATCGGGCCGGCCATCGGGGTCGGGCTGGTCGTCGGAGTCGGGCTGGTCGGCGTCGTCGGTGCCCGGCCCCTCGTCCCGGTCGGCCAGGTCCATGATCCGGCGGTCCTCCACGTCGTCCTGCACCTCGTCGTGGCCGTTGAGGTGCCAGCTGCGGTACGACAGCGCCAGCAGGAACGCGGTCATGCCGAGGGTGATGACGATGGCGGTGAGCACCATCGCCTGGGGCAGCGGGTCGCTCATCTCCGCCTGGTCGGAGGTGCCGACGATCGGCGGGCCACCGGCCCGGCCGCCGGTGAGCAGCAGCAGGTTGGCCCCGTTGCCGAGCAGGATGACGCCCATCAGCACCCGGGTGAGGCTGCGTTCCAACAGCAGGGTCACCCCGGCGGCGAAGAGCACACCGACCACCACGATGTAGGTGAGGTTGGGGGTCACACCAGCTCCTTGTCCCGTACGTCGTCGCGGGCGTCCTCCTGCTGGCGGTCCATCTCGGCGCCGAGGCTGCGCAGGATGTCCAGCACCAGGCCGACCACGATCAGGTAGACGCCGACGTCGAAGAAGACCGACGAGACGAAGTGGACCTTGCCCAGCAGGGGCAGGTGCAGGTCGAGCACCGCACTCTGCAGGAACTCCCCGCCCAGCGGCATCGCGACCACTCCGGTGCCGACGGCGAGGAAGAGCCCGGCGCCGAGCACCGCGCCGGCGTCGACAGGTGCGGCGGCGTTGAGTTCCCGGCGGCCACCGGCCAGGTAGCGCACGGCCAGGGCCAGGCCGGCGACCAGTCCGGCGGCGAACCCGCCGCCGGGGGCGTTGTGGCCGGAGAAGAGCAGGTAGACGGAGAAGAGCACGATGGCGTGGAAGAGCAGCCGGGTGACCACCTGGAGGATCACCGAGTGCCGGTGCGCCTCGAAGCCGGCGGTCAGCCAGCGGGGCCCGCCGGTCGTCGGCCGGGGGCCGGGGAAGGCGCTGCGCCGGTCCAGGTCCCGGGAGCGGCGGAAGATCAGGCTGGCCACCCCGGTGGCGGCCACCACCAGCACGGCGATCTCCCCCATGGTGTCCCAGGCCCGGATGTCGACCAGGATCACGTTGACCACGTTCTTGCCGCCGCCGTAGGAGACCGCCTCGTCGGGGAACCAGTCGGAGATCGGGGCGGCCAGCCGACCGCTCGCCGCGACCCAGGCCATCCCGGACACGACCGCGCCGACGGCGACCCCGATCGCGATCCGGCCGCGCCGGCTGGCCCGGATCGGCCGCTCGGAGAACTTCACCGGCAACCGGCGCAGCACCAGCACGAACATGACGATGGTGACGGTCTCCACCAGGAACTGGGTCAACGCCAGGTCCGGCGCGCCGTGCAGGACGAACATCAGGGCGGTGCCGTAGCCGGCGACGCCGACCAGGATCATCGCGGTGAGCCGGCGCAACGCGCGGGCGGCCATCACCGCGGCGACGATCACCAGTGCGGCGACGACCGCCTGCAACGGGGTGTCCCAGGCACGGAACTGCCGGGGCCACGGCCCGCCGGTGAGCAATGCTCCGCCCGGCAGCGCCACCAGCACCACCAGGATGATCCCGAGGTAGAACGGCAGCGATCCGCGCTGGGTCGCGCCGGTCAGCTCCACGGCGAGCCGGTCCACCCCGGCGACCACCCGGTCGTAGCCGGCCGCGCCGTCCAGCGGCGTCCGCCGGGTCGCCCGCAGCCGTCCCCGGTGCAGCAGCAGGAACAGCGCGCCGCCGGCGGCCACCGCGAGGGCGGACAACCCCAGGGCCGGGGTCAGGCCGTGCCACAGCGCCAGGTGGTAGCCGGGCCCGGCGGCGGAGAAACCGTCGGCGTACGGGGCGAGCAGCCCGTCGAGGGCCGGGGCGGCGACGCCGACCGCCAGCCCGGCCACGGCGAGCAACGCCGGTGCGGCGAGGAACGACAAGCCCACCGGGTGCGGGTCGGTCGCCGCGACACCGGGCTTGCCGGCGAACGCCCCCCAGAGGAACCGCAGGGTGTACGCCACGGTCAGCGCCGAGCCGGCCACCACCCCGGCCAGCACCAGCAGGTCGGCCGTGCCGCCGTGCTGGAACGCCTCGAAGGCGGCCTCCTTGGCGACGAAGCCGGCCATCGGCGGCAGCCCGGCCATCGACGCGGCGGCCAGCACGGCCACCCCGGCCAGGGCCGGCGCGCGCCGGCCGAGGCCACTGAGTTCGCGTAGGTCCCGGGTGCCGGTGGTGTGGTCGACGATCCCGACGACGAGGAACAGGGTGGCCTTGAACAGGGCGTGTGCCAGCACCATCGCCGCACCGGCCAGGGCGGCGTCCCGGGTGCCGGCGCCCAGGACCACCATCAGCAGCCCGAGCTGGCTGACCGTGCCGTAGGCGAGGAGCAGTTTCAGGTCGGTCTGGCGCAGTGCCACCCAGGCACCGAGGAAGAGGGTGGCCAGGCCGGCGACGAGCAGCACCATCCGCCAGGCGGTGACCCCGGCGACGGCCGGGCCGAGCAGGGCGACCAGGAACACCCCGGCCTTGACCATCGCGGCGGCGTGCAGGTAGGCGCTGACCGGGGTGGGCGCGGCCATCGCGCCGGGCAGCCAGAAGCTGAACGGCACGATCGCCGACTTGCTCAGCGCCCCCAGCAGGATCAGCATCAGCGCGGTGACCAGGTAACCGCCGCCGGGCAGGTCGGTGGCGACGACCGACCACCGGTAGCTGCCGGCGTGCTGGCCGAGCATCACGAAACCGGCAAGCATCGCCAGCCCGCCCAGGGTGGTGACCAGCAACGCCTGCATGGCGGCCCGCCGGCTGGCCCGCTTCGCCGGGTCGTACCCGATCAGCAGGTACGAGAAGACGGTGGTCAGTTCCCAGAAGACGTAGAGCAGCAGCAGGTCGTCGGAGACGACCAGGCCGAGCATGGAGCCGGCGAAGGCGACGAAGACCGATGCGAAGCGACCCAGCCCTGGGTCGTCGGACCGGAAGTAGCGGGCGCTGTACGCCAGCACCAGCGCGCCGACCCCGCCGACGAGCACCACCATCAGCCAGGACAGGGTGCCCATCCGCAGGGCGAGTTCCAGCCCGATCCGGGGTACCCACGGCCAGGTCTCCACCACCCGCTCACCCGCCCGGACCCCACCGGCACGGGTCAGCGCCCAGACCAGCGTGGCCGCCGGGGCCAACGCGACGGCATAGAGCGCGCGGCGTCCGAAACGGCGTACCAGCCCCGGGGCGACCACGGCTGCCAGTGCGTGGACGGCCACCAGGACCAGCACACACCCTCCTCGAAGATCAGTGTCGGGAGCCACCCACCCGTTCGGGGCTGTGCGGGACCGGCGGCGCGGGGACGGACGTCCTCGGGTCGCGCGGCCACCGCAGTGGTGGCGTCACCTGGTTGGTCGGTTTGTCGCAGTGCCCGGTCAGTGGCCGGCGAGCACGTCCACGGCGGTCGTGGTGGCCGCTTCCGCACCCGCGACGACCACTTCGTCGCCGGCGAGCAGGACGTAGTCGTCGCCGGGGGTCGGGACGACCCGGCCGGCACGGACCACCGCCAGCAGCGACAACGGTCGGCGGGACAGTGCGGTGTCCCGCCAGCGCCGTCCGTCGCCCACACTTCCGACGGTGACGGGTATTCGGACCACGGTGACGCCGGGGAGTTGGCGTTCCAGCTCGGCGAGGTGGTCGACGGTGACCGCCTGGTTGAGCACCCCGGCGACGGCCTGCGCCTCGGACCGGTCGAGCACCAGCGTGCAGAGCGCGGTGTCGCTGTCCTCCGGGTGGTAGATCACCACGTCGCGCCGCCCACCGGGGTGGGAGATGACGCCGGCCTGTTGGCCGTGCGCGGTGGCGAAGCGCTGGCAGAGTCCGACCCCGGGAATGACCGTACGTTCGAACCGCATGCCGACCTCCCTCGCCCACCATCGCCAGGGGCGTCGGCCGGTAACGGCCGCGCGCCCCTTCATCCCTATCATGATCAGGACCCGAACGCCCACCGCCACCGTTCCACCAGGTGGGAGAGTGGGACGTCAGGCCACCACCGAGGGGCGGTCGGCGGGGCAGCGGACGGCCGGCGACGGATCGGGAAAGCGGTCGGTCAGCGGGCGTCGGTGCGGCCGGCGACGGATCGGGGAAGCGGCCGGTCAGCGGGCGTCGGTGCGGTCGGTGACGGGCCGGTGGCGGCCCGGTGGCTCGTCGCGGTCGATGCGCAGCTCCCGTTCCAACTCGGCGATGACCGCCCGCAGGTCGTCCAGGCGTTGGGTGAGGGCGATCCGGTCCACCTCGTCGGGGATGCCGTCGCCGTCGCCGTCGTAGCCGGGCGCCAGCCGCTCGGTCATCTCCAGCCGGCGGGCCTCCTCCATCGAGTTGACGATGACCGCGATCAGGATGTTCAGCAGCAGGTTGACCGTGATGATCACGTAGCTGACGTAGTAGAGCAGGGTCCACGGCGACAGTGCCAGGCCCTGCTCGACCAGATCCGGCAGGGTCTCCAGGGACAGCAGCACGAACAGGGTGAGCAACGACCGGCCGATGTCGCCGTACTGCTCGGGGTACGCCCGACCGAAGATCAACCACCCGGCCATGCCGTACACGTAGAGGGTCACCATGGCCAGCGCGAGGAACCCGCCGACGCCGGGCAGGCTGCGCCACAGCGCGGCGACGATGGTGCGCAGTCCCGGTGAGAAACGCACCAGCCGCAGCACCCGGGCGACCCGGACGACCCGCAGCAACGCCGAGTCACCGTGCAACCCGGGGAGGAAGATCGCCGCGATCACCACCAGGTCGAACACGTTCCACCCGTGCCGGAGGAAGTCCTGCGGCCGACGCCCGTACGCCAGCACCCGCACGACGATCTCGACGACGAAGGCGACCCGGAAGGCCAGCTCCAGCCAGTGCAGCACCGGCCGGGCCACCCCGAGATCCGGGTACGTCTCCACCCCCAGCACCGCCGCGTTGGCCATGATGAGCACCACGATCGCCGCCTCGAAGGGACGCGACCGGGTGATCCGGGCACACCGCTCGGCCAGGCCGGGCGGGCCGGCAGCCCCGGGGCCGGGGGGCCGCCGTTGTCCGGGTGCGGGCACGCCGGACCCGGTCACCGGGCCGCACAGGGGTACGGAAACACGGCGGCCATGCCCGACACCCTATCGGCCGGCCGGACCGGGACCGGCCGTCACGCCATCCCCCGGGCGGGATGCCCGCACCCGCGGGCCACGACGACGCTGGTGACTCCTGGCGACGAGCCGACCACGCGTCCGTCCGTCCGTGATGATCTCCACGAAAATTGAACGACAGGCGCCCCGACCGCGTACATCCCGGTGAAGGGAGCTGCTCATGAAGCGCATGACCCCGTTGCTCACCCTGCTGACCGGGACCGGCATGGCTGCCGTCCTGTTCGCGATGAGCGCACAGGCCGCGCCGCGATCGGCCGAACCGCAGGCGGCGACCGCCTCGGTCGCGCCGGAGGCTGCCGCCCCGTCCACCGCACCGCCGGGCGATGCCCCGGCCGAGCCGTCGGCGCCGGGTGACGCCCCGGCGGAGCAGCGGGGACAACCGGGCGCGTCCGCGACGCCCGCCGCGCCGGCGCCCACCAGGGCGGCACCGGTTGCCGGAGCGGATTCCAACTGGACCGGCCGGCTCGACGGCGGCGCGACCATCGCGATCACCGTCACCGACGGCAAGGCCAAGGCGTACGTATGTGACGGCAAGAGCCTGGAGGTGTGGCTCGACGGCACCGCGGCCGACGGTCGGATGAAGCTGACCGGCAAGCAGGGCGCCGTGCTCACCGGCACGTTCGCCAACGGCACAGCCTCCGGTGAGATGGTGGTGGGCCAACGACGGTGGAAGTTCACCGCCAAGCAGACCAAGAAGGCCGACCCGGTGCTCTACCGGGCCACCGCACAGCAGCGCCGGGCCGGCGTCGACGGCGGCTGGATCATGCTGCCGGACGGCAGCCAGATCGGGGTGGTCACCCGGGACGGCACGCCGGTGCCCGCCCCGCCGCTGGACCCGGCGTTCGGCACCACCATCCTCGATGGTCGTACCCTCGACGCGCAGCCGGTGACGGCCGACCCGGATGCCGGTGAGTGATGAACGCCCGCCAGAGGTTCGAGACCGGCGGACGCGACATGGACGACGGACCGTCCGTCCGGGTGCTGCCCGACCGCCCGCCCGTCGTGATCCCCCCCGTCCCGACCGGCGCACCACCGGCCTCGCTCGTCGTACCGCTGCTGATCGGGTCGGCGGTCACGGTCGCGATCGGGGCGTACGCCCGGATGCACGAACCCACCGGGATCGCGGTCAGCGTGGCCGGCTTCTCCAGCCCGATGACGGTCAAGGTCTGGCTGGGCAGCGGCGCGGCGCTGTTCGCCGTGGTGCAGCTGCTCTCCGCGATGGCGATGTGGGGCCGGCTCGGCGGTTTCTCGCCCTCCTGGGCGGGCGCGGCACACCGGTGGAGCGGACGCGTGGCGTTCCTGCTGACCGTTCCGGTGGCGGTGCACTGTCTCTACGCGCTGGGCTTCGCCGACTATGACGCCCGGACCCTGCTGCACTCGCTGTTCGGCTGCCTGTTCTTCGGCGTGTTCACCATGAAGATGCTGGCGCTGCCCAAGCAGGGGCTCGCCGGGTGGGTACTGCCGGTGGCCGGTGGCCTGCTCTTCACCGTCCTGATGGGAATCTGGGTGACCTCCTCGCTGTGGTACTTCACCACGTTCGGGGTCGGCACGTGATCCGGGAGAGGAACGGCACAGCCATGTGCGACGAACGTACGACCGGTTGCCCGTCGCGGCGGACGTTGCTGGCCGGTGCCGGCGGCGCGGGCGTGGCCGCCCTGCTCACCGGGTGCCAGACGTACGGCGAGCCGACCTCCGCACCGGCCGCCTCCGCGCCCGCCGCCTCCGCACCGGCCGCCGGGCCCTCCGGTGGCGGGCCCTCCGGTGGCGGCTCCTCCGCCGCGCCGTCGGCGGGAGGGGCGTCCGGTTCGCCGGCCGCGCCCGGGGCGGCACCGCCCGCGCCCGCCGCCCTGGCCGCGGTGGCGGACATCCCGGTCGGCGGTGGAAAGATCTTCAAGACCGAGGGGGTGGTGGTGACCCAGCCCGCCGCCGGCACCTTCAAGGCGTTCTCGGCGACCTGCACCCACCAGGGTTGCACGGTCACCTCGGTCAAGGACGGCACCATCGTCTGCGGCTGCCACAACAGCGTCTTCGACATCGCCGACGGCGCCGTCCGCAGCGGCCCGGCCCGGCAGCCACTGCCCGCCAAGGCCATCTCCGTGGAGGGCGACGCCGTACGGCTCGCGTGACCACACCCCGGCGGGTCCTCCCGTCGCGATCGAAACGGGCGGGATCCTGGACGCTCACCGTCCGCGGCGAACGGTGAGTGTCCAGGATCCCGCGTCCGTACCGGCACTCCGACCGGTCGGGACCGGGCCGACCGGGATCGGCCGCACCGGCGTCCGCTCAGACCGCGAGCGCCCGGCGGACCGCCTGCTCGGCGCCGCTGCCACCGTCCCCGGTGGCGGTGACCCGCCCGGACTCCAGCACGTAGTGCCGGGTCGCCACCCGCAGCGCGAAGCCGAGGTGCTGCTCCACCAGCAGCACCCGGATGCCGGCCCGGGTGGCCAGCTCGACGATCCGGTCCTGGATCTCGGCGACCACCGAGGGCTGGATGCCCTCGGTGGGTTCGTCGAGCAGCAGCAGCCGGGGCCGGGTGACAAGCGCGCGGGCGATGGCCAACTGCTGGCGCTGGCCGCCGGAGAGCAGCCCGGCCCGCCGCCGCAGCAGGGTCCGCAGCGCCGGGAACAGGTCCAGCGCCTCGGCGGTGGCGGCGGCCCCGTCGCGGCGGCCGTCGGCCACCAGTCGCAGGTTCTCCGCCGCCGTCAGGTGCGGGAAGCACTGCTGCCCCTGCGGCACGTACGCCAGGCCCCGGGCGACCCGCTGGTGCGGGGCGAGCCGGGTGACGTCCTCGCCGTCGAGGGTGACCGTGCCGGTGCGGGGGCGCAGCAGCCCGACGGCGACCCGCAGCAGGGTGCTCTTGCCCGCGCCGTTGTGGCCGAGCACGGCGGCCACTCCGTCGGTGGGGACCGCCACGTCCACCCCGTGCAGCACCTCGCTGCGTCCGTAGCCGGCGTGCACGCCGCGCAACTCCAACATCACGCCTCCGGTGCGGTGTCGACGCCGAGGTAGACCTCCTGCACCCGGGGGTCCGCCTGGACCTGGGCGACCGTGCCCTCGCTGAGCACCCGACCGGCGTGCAGCACGGTCACGCTGCGGGCGAAGCGGCGCAGGAAGTCCATGTCGTGTTCGATGACCACCACGGTGCGGTCCCGGCTGACCGTCTCCAGCAGGGCGCCCGTGGCGTCGCGTTCCTCGTGGCTCATCCCGGCGACCGGCTCGTCGAGCAGCAGCAGCCGGGCGTCGGAGACCAGCAGCATGCCGATCTCCAACCACTGCTTCTGCCCGTGCGCCAGCGCACCGGCCGGTTGGTCGCCCCGGTCGGTCAGCCCGATCGTCTCCAGCGCGGCGGCCACCTCGTCGGGGATCCGGTTGCGCCGGCGGGCCAACGTCCACCAGCTCCGGCTGGCCCCGGCGGCGATGTCGAGGTTCTGCACCACTGTCAGTTCCTCGAAGACCGAGGCGGTCTGGAAGGTGCGGCCGATGCCGAGCCGGGCGATGCGGTGCACGTCCCGGCCGAGCAGTTCCCGGTCACCGAAGCGGGCCGAGCCGGTGGCCCGGACCAGCCCGGTCACGGCGTCGACCACTGTGGTCTTGCCCGCACCGTTGGGGCCGATCAAAAAGCGGATGTCCCCGGGCGGCACGTCGAGGTCGACCCCGTCGACGGCGGTGAACCCGTCGAAGGTGACCCGCAGGTCGCGTACGCACAGGCCGTCGAGCTGTTCGCCGGTCATGCCGCTGACACCTCCGTCCGGGCCTCGGCCGGGTCCGCCGGCCGGGACCGCCGCCACCGCCGCGCGCCGACCGGGTCCGACCGGCGTTGCCGGGCCAGCGCCCACAGCGACGCCAGGCCGCCCGGCAGGAACGCCACCACCAGCACGAACAGCAACCCCTGCAGGTACGTCCAGGTGCCCGGAAAACGTTCCGACAGGGCGGTACGCGCCCAGGCCACCGCGACCGCGCCGAGCACCGGGCCGAGCAGGGTGGCCCGGCCACCCACCGCGACGCCGATGACGAACTCGATGGACGGCACGATCCCGATCAGCGCCGGTGAGATGATCCCCACCGCCGGGACGAAGAGCGCCCCGGCCAGCCCGGCCATCCCGGCGGCGACCACGTAACCGACGAGCTTGACGCCGGCCGGGTCGTAGCCGAGGAAGCGGACCCGCTCCTCGCCGTCGCGGACCGCGACCAGCAGTTCGCCGTAGCGGCTGCGGATGAGCTGCCGGGCCAGCGCCAGCAACGCGAGCAGGCTGGCGGCGATGACGAAGTAGACCATCCGTTGGTTGACCGGGTCGTCCAGGTCGTACCCGAAGAAGCCCTGGATGTCGGTGAGGCCGTTGGTGCCGCCGGTGGTGCCCTGCTGGCCGACCAGCAGGATCACCATCGCGGCGGCGAGCGCCTGGCTGAGGATGGCGAAGTAGGCGCCGCGTACCCGGCGGCGGAAGACCAGCGAGCCGAGGCCGAACGCGACAGCCATCGGCAGCAGCACGGTGGCCGGCAGGGCGACCCAGGGGCTGGCGAACGGCCGCCACCACAGCGGTAGCTCGTCGAGCTGGCCGTAGAGCTGCATGAAGTCGGGCAGCTGGCCGGGGCCGGCGTCGGCGAGCTTGAGGTGCATGGCCATCGCGTAGCCGCCCAGGCCGAAGAACACCCCCTGGCCGAGGGTGAGCATGCCGCCCCGGCCCCAGGCGATGCCGATGCCGACCGCGACCATCGCGACGCAGAGGTACTTGGCCAGCAGCGACAGCCGGAAGTCCGACAGGGCCAGCGGGGCGACGGCGAACAGCAGCGCCGCACCGAGGGCGAACCCGACGGCGGTCCGCGCCGGGCCGTCGAACCGCCGGCCCCGCCGGCCGCCCGGAGGTGTTGCGGCCACGCTGGCGGGATCGGTGCCGACCAGCGGCGCGGCGCTCATGCGAGGCTCCTGGTACGCAGGGTGAACAGCCCCTGGGGCCGCCACTGGAGGAACGCCACGATCGCCACGAAGACGATCACCTTGGCGACGCTGAGGGTGGTGAGGTACTCGCCGGTGGCCTGGAGCACGCCCAGCGCGAAGGCGACTATCACGCTGCCCTTGAGCTGGCCGATGCCGCCGACCACGACGACCAGGAAGGCGTCGATGATGAGGTTGGTGCCCATCGTCGGGCCGATCGGCCCGAGCAGGGTCAGCGCGACCCCGGCGACGCCGGCCAGCCCGGAGCCGATGAAGAAGGTGGTCCGGTCGACCCGGGCGGTGGGGATGCCGGAGACGGCGGCGAGGTCGCGGTTCTGCACCACCGCGCGGATCCGCCGCCCGAGCGGGGTGAGGCGCAGGGCCAGGGTCAGCGCCAGCACTGCGGCCAGCGCGAGCGCGAGGATGAACAGCCGGTTGTTGGCGACGGTGAGCCCGCCGGGCAGAGCCACGTTGCCGGTCAGCAGCGCCGGGGCCCGGGTCTGCACGTTGGGGCTGCCGAAGACGTCCCGGGCCAGTTGCTGGAGCATCAGCGAGACGCCCCAGGTGACCAGCAGGGTGTCCAGCGGACGGGCGTAGAGGCGGCGGATCAGCAGCACCTCCAGCAGCACGCCCATGGTGCCGGCCACCGCGAAGGCGACAGGCAGTGCCACCAGCAGCGACCAGCCGGCGGCGGTCACGGTCTGCTGGAGGACGTAGGTGGTGTAGGCGCCGGCCATGATGAACTCGCCGTGCGCCATGTTGATCACGTTCATCTGGCCGAAGGTCAGCGCCAGGCCGAGGGCGACGAGCAGCAGCACCGCGCCGATGCTGATGCCGGTGAAGAGCTGGCCGAAGAGGACTGTCACGTTCGCGCTCCGATGTGGTGGGTCGGCCCGGGCGGGGGTGCCTCCCGCCCGGGCCGGGATCGGTCAGCTCAGGCCGCTCGCCCAGGGGTAGCTCTTCAGGTACGGGTCCGGCGTGATCGGCTTGCCGGAGTTCCACACCTCGGTGATCAGCCCGTCGCCACCGACCTTGCCGATCCGGGCGGTCTTGGCGATGTGCTGGGTGGGGCCGTCCACGGTGACCAGGCCCTCCGGGGCGTCGTAGGTGATGCCGCCGGAGGCGGTCCGGACCTTCTCCACATCGAAGGAGCCGGCCTTGGTGACCATCGCCTTCCACAGGTGCACCGCGACGTAGGCGGCCTCCATCGGGTCGCTTGTCGGCTTGTCCGCGCCGAACTTCGCCTTGTAGGCGGCGACGAACTTCTGGTTGGCCGCGCCGGGGGTGGTCTGGTAGTAGTTCCAGGCGGTCAGCTGGTCGGCGAGGTACTGGGTGCCGATCCCCTTGACCTCCTCCTCGGCGATCGACACCGACACCACGGGCATGCGCGCGGCGGTCAGCCCGGCGGAGGTGTACTCCTTGAAGAACGCCACGTTGCTGTCGCCGTTGAGGGTGTTGAACACCGCGTCGGCCTTCGACGAGCGGACCTTGTTGACGATGGTGCCGAACTCGGTGGAGCCGAGCGGGGCGTAGTCCTCGCCGAGCACCGTCATCCCGTTCGCTGCCGCGTACGCCTTGATGATCTTGTTGGCGGTACGCGGGAAGACGTAGTCGCTACCCACCAGGTAGACCGACTTCTTGCCCTGCGCCTTGAGGTAGTCCAGGCCCGGCACGATCTGCTGGTTGGTGGTGGCACCGGTGTAGAAGATGTAGGGCGACTGCTCCAGCCCCTCGTACTGCACCGGGTAGAACAGCAGCGCCTTGTTCTTCTCGAAGACCGGCTTGACCGCCTTGCGGCTGGCCGAGGTCCAGCAACCGAAGACGGCGGCGACCCGGTCCTGGGAGATCAGCTTCTCGGCCTTCTCGGCGAAGGTGGGCCAGTCCGAGGCGCCGTCCTCACCGACCGGCACGATCTTCTTGCCCAGCACACCACCGGTGGCGTTGATCTCCTCGACGGCCAGCATGATGGAGTCCCGTACGGTGACCTCACTGATGGCCATCGTGCCGGAGAGCGAGTTGAGCAGACCGACCTTGACGGTATCGCCGGATACGTCGGCGCTGACACCGGCGGTGGCCTTCCCATCGGAGGTCTTACTGCCACAACCCGCGAGGGCGGCCGCGGCGATCAGGGTCATGGCGCCCGCCAGGATGCGGCGGCCCCGGAACTGTGACATTCATTCTCCCTGCGGAGCGATGTTCGCCGAATGATTTCCGTGCCGACCCGCACTGGCCGGCAGGTATTGCTGTCGATGATTGGCAGGCGGTGCGGTAGTACTACTCGTCGGCGGTGCCCCCGGGCGACGGGTGGGACGTCGCCACGGCGATCCGCAGTGGACTTACGGGCAGGGAAAGACTCTGCCCGCTTGATTGCCGCCACGTTTCCCAGCCCTTAATTGACTGTTTCCCGAACCGATCGCCGCGCACAAAAAAGCCACCGTCATCACAGACGATGGCTCAAGAGAAACGCATGGCAGGAACCCGCCACCCACCCGGCCCAGGCAAAGCGCTAACCGCCCGAACTCACTCTCGACAATGGCAGGAATGGCGAATACTTCACGCAGGAAGCATCCTAGAACCCCCACCCACCCCCCTGTCAACCACCCACCCGCCCGGAACCC
>NZ_JBTMMT010000024.1:0-85579 GCF_055517075.1 Micromonospora sp. DSM 43699 | reverse complement strand
GCCGTCCAGGCCGCCATCAACAGCAGACCCCGCAAGGTCCTCGGCTGGAAGACACCCGCCGAGGCCCTCGACGAGCACCTAAGATTGCTGCACAGCAGCGGTGTTGCAACGACTGGTTGAACCCGGGCAATTCCGGTCCAGGAAATTCGTCCGAGCCCTCAACCACCACCAGATGGCCGGATCGATGGGCCGCGTCGGTGCCGCAGGCGACAACGCCGCCATGGAGTCCTTCTTCGGACTCTTGCAGAACAACGTCCTGAACCGCCGATCGTGGGCCACCCGTGAGCAACTCCGGATCGCGATGTGACCTGGATCGAACGGACCTACCACCGCCGCCGACGCCAACGGTCGCTGTCCCGGTTGACCCCCGTGGAATTCGAGACCATCATGCACCCACCGGCCAGCCAGGCCGCGTGACTACACCTGTCACCTGCCGGTGCAGCAGACCCGAACAAGCAAGCCCCGCAACACATTTTGCGCTTAGAGCAAAACGCCCGGTATAGGTGGGAAGGCTCACCGCGATCACCGAGGCAATCCGACGCAGTGACACCTCCGCCCTGACCATCGTGTTGATCTTCCTCGATCAAGGCATGGCGCCATGCCGCGACCCCATGACGGCGCGGTGACAAGATCGCGGACCCCGATGCCAGAGCACCCCGATCCACTGGCCGGTCGCTCAGTCGGCGGTGCTGCCGACGAGTCGCCGCACGGTCGACAGGATCAGGCCGAGCGGATTGCGTTCCTGCTCCACTCGTCGGTATCTCGTTCACGTCTCGGCGGTGAGGCAGTGGTAGAGCTCTGTCTCTGCGTCGGTGAGCAGTGGTACCGGGCGTGGGGTGCGTGGCTGCAGGAGCCGGCCGCGCGGGTCGAGGTTTGTGCCGTACCGCTCTCAGGCAGCATAGGCGGGCAGGTCCATGAGCAGCGAGGAGGCCGGGACGCCGGAGGCTGAAGATCACGTCAGCCACGACGATCCCGTCACCGGCGGTTGTCAGGTGCCGGTGACGGGGTCGTCAGATGTGGGTGGCGTCAGCAGTGCCCCACGGAGGGCTGGCTGCTCACCACGCCGCTGCTCAGGTAGCCGACCGTCCCGTAGTAGTGAGCCTTGAACCAACGGGTCGAGCCGAAGCCGTTGTCACCGCCGTCGAGCCAGCACTCGAGCTCGACCCACTGGTTCCAGATGGTCAGGATGGGGGTTCCGTTCAGGTTGGGGTTTTGGCGGAGATTGCCCTGGGAGACGTAGCCCCGGGGGTAGGCGAGGGCACCGTACGCGGGGGAGCCGGGCTCGGCGGTGCCGCTGGTGCGGTGGGTCCCCGACTCGACGGGAGCCGCCTGGGCGGGCGCGCCTGGGCCGACGAGGATGAGCGCTGCGGCGACCATGGCGGCCAGCGTCACGAGGCGGCGCCACGTCGCGTGCCCCGCTGACTGTCGACGGTAGCCACGGCCCTCCGGGTCCGTCCCGCTCGGGCCTGCGGTGCTTCTGGCGATGGTGGACATGTCTGCCTCCGTTCGATGGCGCTTCGACGGACGCCTGCTGGCGTCGGGCTCAACGCTGGCTCCCAGCGCTATCGGAAGAAAGGGGTCGGTGCGTGTTCCGGACAACGCCGGACGCCGTCCGGACGCATCCGTACGACTAGTGACCTGCGGCAACGTCCCACCTATCTGGGGTGGCCGTCCGGCGAGCATGGGGGCTGGAAGTTGACGCCCGGCGCGTACCGCCGCCACTCGTCCTGATCGACCGGGTCGCCTGCGGTGGCGCAGATCCATTCGGCCGCGCGATCCGGGTGGAGGTTCCACAGCCGCACCTCGTCACCGCTGGCCGCGGCCAGGGTCTGCCCGTCTGGTGAGATCGCGGCCACGTTGACGGAGTGGGTGAACCGGGTCAGCGTCGCGATGGCGGTCGGGCTGCCGATCACGCTGGTGTCCCAGAGCCATACGGTCCGGTCGGTGGACGCGACGACGAGGGTGTGGCCGTCAGGACCGAAGGCGACCCAGGTGACCTCACCGGTAGGGCCGGTGAGCGGTGAGCCCACTGTGGCCGGGCGGGACGGGTCGGCGACGTCCCAGATCCGGACCGTGCCGTCGGTGCCGCCCGCCGCCAGGTACCGACCGTCTGGGGTGAAGGCGACGCTCTGCGCGTAGCTGGTAAAGCCAGCCAGGGCGGGACCGGCCGGTCTGGGCTGGCCCAGGTCGGTGACGTCGGAGATCTGGACCTCCCCGTCTGTCGTGGCGGTGGCCAGCCGCCGTCCGTCCGGGTGGAACGCCACCGACAGGACGATCGCTCCGGTCCCGGCGATGCGTCCTCGAGCCGCCGGTCCTCCCGGTGCCGTGAGGTCCCACAGGTGGACGTCACCGTCGTCGCCGCCGGCTGCCAGCGTCCTCCCATCCGGGCTGAACGCGATCGTCTCCACGAGGGCGCGTGGGCCCCGTAGCACCTCCGGGCGGAGGCGTCGGGGCTGCGGTGCTGCCATATCCCACAATCGGACCGGCCCGCTGCGGGTTCCGACCGCGAGCTGACGGCCATCCGGGCTGAACGCCAACGTCGCGGCGAAACTGCCCGTCGGGCTGCGCAGAGCGGTACCGACCGGCTCCGGGCGACGGCGGTCGGCGACGTCCCAGAGCCGCACCCCACCGTCCCGGCTGGCCGAGGCCAGCAGCCTCCCGTCGGGACTGAACGCCGCGTTGAACACCATGTCGGTGGCCCCACGCAGCACCGGTCCGGGCTGCTCCCAGAAACGAACAGTCGCGTCGGTGGTGGTCGTGGCCACCGTGCGGCCGTCTCGACCAATGCTCAGCCCGGTGACCGCCGCCGGGTGGGGAAGCGTGGCGCGTACCACCCCCGAGGCGAGGTCGTGGACGGCAACCGTCTGGTCGGACGACCCGGAGACGAGCGTTCCGTCCGGAGCGAACGCCACGGCGTTCACCCAGCTGGTGTGCGTCGACACTACCCGGTGAAGTCTGGGCCCCGAGCGAACCGGGACATCCCAGACGCGGATGCTCTTGTCCACGCTTGCCGAGGCGAGCCGCCGGCTGTCCGCGCTGAACGCGACGCTCGTCACGCGGCCGGTGTGCCCGCGCAACGGGCTGCCACCCACCAGTATGGGCCGGTCGGTGCCCGCCCTGCGCCATAGGCGTACGGCACCATCCGCTCCACCCGCAGCCAGGAATTCGCCGTCAGGGCTGACCGCGACCGTGTGCACCGGACCGTCAGCACCAGTCAGCGATGGAAGTACCCGGGGTGCCCTGCGATCGGTGACTCGCCAGCGGCGGACCGCCCCGTCGGCGCCCGCAGCGGTCAGGATCGAGCCGTCCCGACTGAACGCCACGGCGTACACCGTCGACGTCGCTCCGGCCAGTGCGGTCAGCGAGCGCGGCCGAGCGGGGTCCCCGACGTCCCATAGGTTCACGACCCGGTCTGTGCCGGCTGCGGCGAGCAGGTTCCCATCGGGGCTGAACGCCACGGTGAACAGGGCCCCACCCGAGCCCTTCAGCACGGGGTCAAGTAGAAGTGGTCGCGGCCGGTGGCCGTTGTCCCAGAGGCGTACGGTGCCGTCAGCGCTCACCGCCGCCGTGTGCTGCCCGTCAGGGGCGAAGGCGACCGCCTGGGCTGCTGCGGTGAACGGACGGCTGCGGGTGATCGGAACTCCGGCAGCCGAGTCGAGCACGCTCGACCGGGCCTCCACAGTCGGCGCGACCTGTAACGCCGCGAGACTGAGCTGCATGGCCAGCGCTGGGTCGGTGTCCCGGATCCGGTCGGCTCGGCCAGCAATGAGCCGGGAGAGTGCCTGGTTGCGCTGCCGCACGGCTTCCTGCCGCTCCCTCTCGGCCGTGGCCCGCTGCTGATAGCCGAATCCGGCGAGCAACCCACTGGTGATGCTCAGGATGGTGAGGGCAGCCACGAGTTGCCAAAGGCGCCGGGTGCGCCGGCGGGCATGCCGGGTGCTGCTGGCCAGAAAAGCTCGGGCCAGCGGCGAGAGGTCCGGCTCGTGCCGCTTGGCCCAGTCGAGGGCGGCGGCCAGCTTTGTCCCTCGATAGAGGGACGCCGCTTCGGTGGAGTCCTGCCGCCAGCTACGGGCGGCGGCCTCGAGCTGCTGACCGACGACCAACTCGGCGCGGTCGCTCTCCAACCAGTCGCGCAACGTCGGCCAGGCCGACAGTAGCGCCTCGTGGGTGATGGTTACCATGTCTAGGTCGACGGTGAGGAGCCGTTCCGCGACGAACCGGTCAAGTAGATCCTGCACGTCCGTGACGTGTTCCTCACCGAACAGCGCGTACAGTTCCTCGGTGCTAAGCCGGCGTCGAGTGTCCACCGTGTCGACGCCGATCTGGACGAGATTGACCAGGAGACGGCGCGCCAGTGCTCGCCCTCTCGGGCTGAGGTTCTCGTATACCCGGTCGGCGGTAGCCGCCACCGCGCCGTCGATCCCGCCGACCTGGCGGTACGACTCGCTGGTCAGCCGTCGTCCCTCACCGTGCTGCCAAACCGCGTGCAGGGTGTGCGACAGCAGGGGCAGCACCCCCGGCTCGTGTGCTAGGCACTGATCCCGAGCCCGGGGAGCGACATCCCGCAGCAGCAGCTCCACAAGCCCTTCTTCCACCTCGACCCCGGCTCGCCGGGCCGGCTCGACGATCGCGTCACGCAGTTCGGTCTCGGTCATCGGGCCGACGGTCGCCTGCCCACTTCTTACGGCTTCGACGAGCCGCGGCAGGCGGAGCAGGTCGGCATAGAAGTCAGCGCGCAGACCGATCACCACGGTCGAGCCGGCGTCGGCCAGCTCGGCCAACTGGGCGACGAAGCGCTGCCGTTCGTCCTCCGGGCATGCTCTGGTCAGACTCTCCTCAAACTGGTCGACGACGACGATGGAGGGCGGGCGAGTGCCGCGGTCCGGCCCGGCGGACCGCGGCTCGGCAGCGGCTTCCCGGAGCCGGGCGAGCAGCGTCTCGGCCGGCCGGGAACCGGGCGTGAGTGCGAGGACCGTCAGCGCCGAGTCAGCCCGGTCGTCGAGCAGTGCCGGGATCAGTCCGGCGTGCAGCAGCGAGGACTTGCCTGAACCGGACGCTCCCACTACCACCTGGATCCCGCCACCGGCGGCCTGCCGCTCGCGGACTCGTGCCACGATTTCGGCGGTCAGTGCGGACCGGCCGAAGAACCGCGCCGCGTCCTCCACCCTGTAGCTCGCCAGGCCCTGGTAGGGCGTCGGACCGTCCGGCCGCCGCCCCGGCGCACGCCGAGCCCGCTGCCACGCGGCGATCCAGTCGTCTACCTCGGTGGGTGCGGACGTCCCGCAGGCAGCCAACACGGCCACGAAGATCGGCCGGGACGAGGAAGAGGGCAGGCTCCGTCCGGCGAACCAGTCGCCGACGGTGCTGTGTGCGCCCCGCACGCCGATCCGCGCGGCCACCTGGCGCACCGTGATGCCGGCGCTCTCTCGTAGGGCCGTCAGCTCCCGGCCGAAGTCGGCACGGGTCTGCACCCGACTCGCGTCGACTGACAATCGTACCGGTAAACCGCCCGTTGCGGACGTCTTCGCCGTCGCTGCGGAGGAGACGTCGGTCGAATGGTCGGTGGACTCGTACTCGTACACGGGGCATCTCCCATCGAGAGCGTTCGAATATCGTTTGTCGGGGGAGCTCGTAGACGCAGTCGCCCACCCGTCACTTCTGGTTATGCATCCCTCAGACTCGACAGGTCTGCCAGCAGCGGGGTAGGGGGTAGACCGCAGGCGTCGACCGTGCCGGGTGAGCCGAATGCAACTCATCGAACAGGCCCGGGCGGAGAAGCTGCCGGACCGGACCGTGCGGCTGTGGGACCCCCGCCGGTATGCCGACCCCGGTCACCTATCTCTGCGTGGCGTTCCTCGGAACGTGCCTTCGGGGCGTGGGGATCGTTCATGCCTGAACATGAGGAAGGGTCAGCAGCTGCTATGGCTCGTCTCGGACGGACTATGGGCCGAGACGGTGAGCGCCTAGGCGGACCGGTGGCGATGCAGGTTGTCCTGGTAGACGACGCTGATGTGGATTGGCCGTGCTGTCGTGTTGACGGCCGAGGCGAGTTTCGCGTGCCGGTCGGGGTCGCCGGGGGCGTTGATGTTGCGGATGGGTGTGGTTTCCAGGACGAGCGAGTCCGTGTTGAGCCTGGCGGTGGCGTGCTCGAGCACGCAGTCGAGGAATCGTCGGCCCGGTCCGGAGCCGATGGGGTGCCTGTCGGGTGTGGTGGCGTGTCGGGCGCGGATGCGGGGGTGGGTCGCGAGGAGGTCATCTGGGGTGAAGTTGGCGGGCACGCCGCGGATGCTGAAGGAGTCGACGAGTTGGGGAAGGAGCCCGGTGATCACGTTTCGGTTGGTGGGGCGGTCGTAGCGGTGTCTGGCGGTGAGCAGCATGCCGGTGTCGTCGGTGGCGATCCAGAGGCTCTTGGCGTTGCCGGGGAAGCCGGTGGTGGCGCTGATGTGGGCGTCGAGGTTGAGCAGGATGCCGGGGTAGCCGGGGACGGTGATGGGTTCGAGACTGATGTAGTGGATGCCTTGTTCGGCCCTGGGGTGCGTCTCGGGAAGCGGGCGGTTGAAGGCGACGAGGTTGCCGTCGATGTCGGGACGGAGAAGCAGGTCCGTACCGTCGGGGAGCTTGAGCGCGCCTCGGAGGAGTTCGATGGTGCGCCAGGTGGCGACGTCGAAAACCCAGTTGGGGATATCGGCGTGCGTCACCGTGCCCGCCTGGAGGTACTTGGCGATGTGGATCGTGCGTGGTTTGGTCTGGCGTAGCAGGGGGGCGAGGAGGTCTTCGAATGGTGCGCCGTGGCGGGCCGCGAGGTCTCGTTCGAAGGCGGCGAAGAGCCGGCTGATGATGGCGGTGTCGATCTTCTTCCGCATCAGGAGCAGGGTGCCGGGGCCGTCGGGGTCCTTGCAGATGGTGGCGTAGTCGCTGGAAACGTAGCGCAGGCCGAGGCTCAGGTCCCTGTACGGCAGGTTCTTCGGGTGGCGGGTGTATCGGCGGTTCAGGTCCTGCCAGGACTGGAAATCCGAGCTGCCACCGCTCGGCGCGATCCTGAACACCGACTTCCTTTCAAGGACACCGGCGAGCTGACTGAGGGCTACGAGCGCGGCCTGCGCAGTGCCGCCGTGACAGCGATCAGCCCGCCGGCTATCGGGCTCGAGGTACTCCAGCTCGGCGAACCATCGGGGTCGAGGTTCACCCACAGATGACTTTTCACCTATCCGGGCCGGGAGCGCGATCGCGTTGTGCCGGACAACCAAGGGCAGGTCGAGGAGCAGCCTGCCCCGGCACATCACCATGGCCGGCTACGGCTGGAAGATTTCTGGTAGATGACGTGCCAGTGCACGAATGGACCTGTGTTGCAGTGCTTTGAGTGTGGCCTCGTTCTTACCCATCGCCCGAGCTGCCTCGGCGATCGAGAAGCCCTGCAGATAGCGGAGCACGATGCACTTCTGCTGATCTAGGGGCAGCTGCCGGACCGCAGTCAGCAACACGGTGTCGGTGATGTGGTCAACGACCCATGCCTCCGGATTGTTCACCAGTCTTTCGTCTTCGTCGGTGTCAGGCACGTCGGCGGTGGTGACCTCTAGGCGGTAACGGCCGGACCTGAGATGGTCCTCGACCAGGTTGCGTGCGATGGTGACCAGCCAGGCGCCGAGGTCACGGCCCTGCCAGGTGAAGTTGCCGATTCGGTTGAGCCCTCGCAGGAAGGTGTCTGCGGTCAGATCCTCGGCGAGCTGCCGGTTGCCGACCCGGAAG
This sequence comes from Micromonospora sp. DSM 43699, assembly GCF_055517075.1. Classification (NCBI taxonomy): domain Bacteria; kingdom Bacillati; phylum Actinomycetota; class Actinomycetes; order Micromonosporales; family Micromonosporaceae; genus Micromonospora; species Micromonospora sp. DSM 43699. The sequence continues at coordinate 77,833 of NZ_JBTMMT010000024.1, read as the reverse complement.
TAGACGAAGCGGAAGACGGTGTCGACGTATCGGTCGTAGATCAGCCCGAACGCCTCGGCCTCGCCAGCCTGAACACGCTCGACCAGCCTCCACATCCCATTCTCCTCGCCCTGGCCGGACCCGACCGGCGCATCGTTTCCCTCGGAGTCCGAGTCCGGTCGGCAGGGCTGAGACTGGGCGGGTGGAACGCCCGCACGGGCACGGATGGTGGTGATTTCGTCGTCGGTCACCCGGTCCCGCGGCTTCGAATCGGCCATCGCGGTACCGAGCGAAGACACGCGTAGCAGGTCTTCGAACTCGATGTCGGCGGCGGCGTGCGGTGCGTACGGCTGCCGCACAGTCTCGTGAGGCGATGCGACATCGTCACGAGTCGGCTGGTTGGTGTTTACCATGTTATTCCCTCCTTCCGGAGCTGTCGACGCGCCCGGTGGATCTGACCTTCGACGGCCTTCGCCGAGATGCCGAACCGCTTCGCGAGCTGGCTATGCGTAAGCCCATAGGCGTGCCCGAAAAGCAACTTCCGCTGCAGATCAGATAGCACATCGGTTTGCTTGATCTTGTTCAAGACCACCCTCGCCAGGGCCGAACGTGCGGGATCCTCGTCCGACCGCAGCACAGTCGGCGCGGCATCGTCGGGTGGCAGTTCGACCTCGTCCCTGCTCCCGCTGGTCAGCCAGCGGCGAAAGACATTGGCGAACTCGCCGCGGCACAGACCAAGGAAATAGTCGTGCAAGGTGGAACCACGATCCGGATCCCAGCCCTCACCGGCCCGGCACCGCCGGACGAACACCTCCAGCGCCTTCGCGACACTCTCCTGCACCATGCCGTCCTGATCGGCATACGCCCAGCAATCCGGCGCATACAGCAACCAGCCCCGGCGGGCACAGTGACGAAACACCTGCCCGGTACGCAGATCGCGGCGCATCTGCGCGACGGCGGCAGCAACCATCACGTCGACCAGTCGGCTCCACGAGCGCCCGACGAAGCGGTCCGCCTCCACCAGGCTCCAGAGCTTGCGGTCTGCGGCCAGTAGTCCACCTTGGTCGCCCTCGTTGGCCATTCCACCCCCTCCCAACCGCCCCCGTCGCCACACCTTCTGTCAACGACGAGCCCTCAGCCCACGCAGAAAGTGCAGCAATCCCTCGACCAGGTGCCATCGGGCCCAATCGTGAAGCATGTCGCCCACCCGTGGGGCAACGCCCGCGTCCATACAGAAGACGGTGTCCGTTCCTTCGACACGACTGGGAGTTCCTCGTGCCGCACCCCGCGCTCACCGCCATCACCTACGGGCTGGTCGCCGTCTTCGGCCTGCTCGCCGCCGGAATGATCGGGTTCCTGCAATGGAACGACGGCGCAGAACCGTCGACCATCGCCGCCAGCGCCGGCGCGGCCACGCTGGCGGTGATGACCCTCGGCATCACACTCATCGGGCAGATCCAGCACAGCTGAGCCCCTGCCCCGCACCATGCTGGCTGTGTAGCGGATGTGAGACACCTGTCGGCGGACCGGTTGGTCCGCCGACAGGTGCTCAGACCACCTCTGGCACCCACGTGGCTCAGGGCGCAGAGCATCGTTTCCTAAGACAGGTCCCTGCCGGTTCACGCAGGCCGATTACCTGCAGATTTCCGATCTCCCGGGTGGCTATACTCACGCCAGGTCGAGATGATCAAGGATTGACCGCCGCCAACCGCCGGTCTCGATGGCCTTCTCGAACGTCGCTGTCGGCTCCGCCTTAAAACAGGGTTGGGGTGAGTTCCCCCCGCTTTGATGGAGCGGTCGCGCTGGGCGAGAGCACGATCGACTTCGGCATGCTGGTGTGGTCTGCTCGGCCGGTGAGGTCGTCGTCTCGTGTCCGGTCCTGGTCCCCGCCGCCGTCGGCGTTCACCCGCAGCCGACCACGGCAACGCCCGCAGCGGATCTACGCCGACCGTGGCTACGACTGCTCCCGCCGCCAATTCCGCGCCAAGGGCATCACCCCGGTCATCGCCCGTCGCGGCGTCGGACACGGCTCCGGACTGGGCACCCGACGGTGAGTCATCGAGCAGATCCTCGCCCAACTCCACTGGTTCCGTCGCCTCTGCACCCGCTGGGAGATCCGCGACGACATCCATGAAGCCTTCCTCGCCCTCGCCCTCGCCATCTCTGCTGGCGCCGACTCCAATGCCCAAAGAGTTAGGAGTTGTAAGGATTCATCCGATAGTGCCGAGGCGTGCGTGTGAGCGAGCGTCCCGTCTCTTCTTCGGTTCACTGACTGTTGCTGTCGACCTGGGTGCCCAGACCGCACGCAGATGATCATCGTGTGGCTGTTTGGTCACTGTCGGTACCGTGTTCGGATGCTGTCTGGGTTCTGGCGGGATGCGCGGCGGCGTGGGTTGTCGTCGCTGGTGGTGGGGGCGGTCTGCGCGGGTGCGGCGTGGACGGCGCTGGCGGAGGGCAAGACGGGGTGGACGGTGGTGGCCACTGCCGTCGGGGCGGTGGTCGGCGGGTTCGGCCCATCGATGGTCGAATGGTGGCGGGTGCGGGAAGAGGTGTCGGCGGCGGGCCGTCGAGCGGTCGCGGACGCGGCGAGGCAGGAGTTGCCGGCGTCGGTGGCGTTGCTGCTGCAGCCGGAGCAGCAGGTGGTGCGGTTCATCGGTCGGGGCTGGCTGGTGCGGGAGTTGGAGTCGTGGATGGCCGACGAGGGTGGGTCGGTGGTGCGGCTGTTGGTCGGTGACGGGGGTGTAGGCAAGACCCGGCTGGCACGGTATGTCGCCGACCGACAGGCTGGCTGGAAGTGCGACTGGGTGCGTGCTCGCGGTGAGGCGGCCATGGCGGAGGCACTCGGTGAGGACCCTGGGCGGCACCGGTTGGTGGTGGTGGACTACGCGGAGACACGGGACCCGGCAGGGTTGGCGGCGCTGTTGTGCGCTGCCCAGCGTACGGGTGGGCAGGTTCGGGTTATGTTGCTCGCCCGGACTGCGGGTCTGTGGTGGGAGACGTTGTCGTCGGCGTATCCGGAGCAGGCGCACGTGGTCGACGCGCTGACGGTGCCAGGTCATGTGGTTGAAGTGCCGGCGCAGGTCGAGGGTCACGACCCTCAGCAGGTGGTGGACGAGGCGATCGCTGCTTTCGCTGATGAACTGAAGCGCCCTGTCCCCGGCAGGCTGCCTGAGATCGTCCGCGACTCGGCGACACCGATCCTGCGGTTGCACGCCGAGGCCCTAGTGGCGGTGCTCGGTGGTCTGCGCAGTGGCCGCTTCGACGTGCTGGACGAGGTGCTGCGGCACGAGGCTCGTTACTGGCGGGCCGCTGCCCGCCGGCACGGTCTGCTCGACGGTGAGGACCCGAAGGCGGAAGGAGTGCTGCGGGAGGTGGTCGGCATGGCGGCCCTGTTCGGTGCGGACAACGACGCCCAGGTAGCCGACCTGGTGAGGCGGGCGCCGTCGGTGGCCAGCCACGATGCAAGCCTCCTGTGGCGATTTCGGGTCTGGTTGCGGAGCCTTTACCCGTCGCCGTCCCCAGGGGCGTTGGGGACAGTGCAGCCGGACCTGCTGGGCGAGGCTTTGGCGGTGCAGGCGCTGCGAGGCTGTACGGCGGAGCAGCGGACGACGGTGTTCTCCGGTCTGACCGTGAGGCAGGTGGCCCAGGCGTTGACGGTGCTCGCCCGTGCCGCCGACCACCAGGCGGAGGCGGACATGATGATCGATCAGGCCCTGGCGGTGGATGTGCCGGTGATGACCGAGGCAGTGCTGGAGGTCGGGGTGCAGTTCCCGAACCGTTTCACCCCCCGGATCGCCGACCTGCTCGCCACCGCGGACCTTGATCTGCAGTGGGCACGAACGGTCGCTGACCGGATCCCGTACCCGTCTCTGGAACTCGGCCGGGTAGCACTGACCCTGACCACCCGCATCGTTGACAGCGTCGATGCCACCAAGCCCTCGTCAGCGCACGGCGGCTGGCTTCACATGCACGCTCTCCGCTTGGGCGAGGTGGGTCGGTGGGCGGAGGCGTTGGAGGCGAATCAGGAAGCCGTCGATCTCTACCGGGAGTTGGTCGCGGGCGATCGGAAAACCTACCTGCCTGGCCTAGCCGGGGCAGTAAAAAATCACGCAATTCGGTTGGGGGATATGGGTCAACGGGCGGAGGCGTTGGCGGCGAGTCGGGAGGCTGTCGATCTCTATCGGGAGTTGGTCGCGGGCGGCCGGAAAGACCACCTGCCTGACCTAGCCGGGGCAGTAAAAAATCACGCAATTCGGTTGGGGGATATGGGTCAGCGGGTAGAGGCGTTGGCGGCGAGCCAGGAGGCCGTTGACCTGCGCCGAAAGCTGGTTGCCGGCAATCGGGATGCCTACCTTCCCAACCTCGCCACGTCGGTGAACAACCACGCTACTCGGTTGGCAGAGATGGGTCAGCGGGTGGAGGCGGTGGCGACCAGCCAGGAAGCCGTTGACCTGCGCCGAAAGCTGGTTGCCGGCAATCGGGATGCCTACCTTCCCGACCTCGCCATGTCGGTGAACAACCATGCCCTCCGGTTGGCAGAGATGGGTCAGCGGGTGGAGGCGGTGGCGACGATCCAGGAAGCCGTTGACCTCTACCGGATTTTGGCGGCAGTCAACGGGGATGCTTATCTATTCGACCTCGCCATGTCCCTGCAGAACGTCGGCATAATAGCGGCAGAGACCGGACAACCGTCCGATGAGGCCCTCGCCGCCGCAGCCGAAGGCGTAAAACACCTCGACGCCCTCGCAGCCACCGATCCAGAAGCCTTCGGCGGCTATCTCCAAGCCGCAAGGGATACTCTTACTGACCTGGAGGCATTGCTCGAGGGCCAGCACGCCGCCCTTACCCAACAACAGACGAACGACGTTGATACCCAGCGCAGGGCGGACCCAAACGCTGTTGGGTAATCGGTAGTGTCGCGTGTCTGAAGTGATTTAACGGTGGGCGTGGGGAAGGGGTTCGACCCTTTGTCGGCGTACAGGTCCGTGTTCAAAGGTAGGAACAGCGGCGAGTGCACACCGACACCGACTGCGGTTTGCGTCCGGCGTTTCGCCCTCCGTCCTTGCAGCGCGCCCGAGCCAGTGACCCCTCAGATCCGATGGCAGTGTCTCCGGGTCGAGTCGAGTGGGCCGACGACAGTCCGGGTTCTCTGAAGGCAACCTTCATCCCGCCACAGAGCCGCCACCGATCGCCTGGTCGAGCTGCCGGCGCAGCTCGGCCGCTTCCTCGGCCAGGCCGAGACCGTCGAGGACATCGGTGAGGGTCCCGTACGCCGCGAACAGTCGACCAGCTCAGCCAGTCTTCCGCCTGGGCCGCCGTGTGGCCGTTGCCGATCAGCCACTGAGTGAGTCGTCTCGGCTCAAGCGGACGAGGTAACCGGCTCGGCAGGTTCAGGCGTCGCACCACGTCTCGCGATAACGCCGCCTGCAGGCGCTTGACCGGCACCGGTTTGGGGAGACGGAATACCGGCGTGACCGAGGTACGGTCCTTGCCCGCCGCGACCTGCTGCGAGCGACGGGCCACCGATGAGCACCACAGCGTCAGCATCGCCAGGGTCGCCGCCGACGGCAGCGACGCCGAGCATGAGGGCACCGGGTTTCGGCGGGGTAGCCGGTCCAGTCGCCGGAGCGAGCTCACTGCCATGCACGTCGTACCCGTGGCCATCGTCAAGCTGTTGCTGGATCAGGCCTCCTGGTCGTCGATAGCGGGGCTCGTCGCGGTCGCGGCTGGTGCCACCAGCACCCGCCCGCGCGAGGCGTCGGATGCGGGGGTGTGCGGGTCAAGGCTTCCCAAGTACGAGTAGGCGAACTCTCCGGGTGGCAGGTCCAACATGACGGTTACAGCACCTTGGTCGTCCTGGTCCAGGTTGGTCCTGTCCGAGAGGCGGCACTGTCGGATGTAGGTGATGCTCGGGCCGAGGTCCAGCTCCCGTCCGGCGATCCGGATCGTTGTGCGTGGCAGGGCATACATGAGCTGGAATTCTCCGCTGAATCCTCGATCGACCCAGTCTGGATTGTCTGGGGAGAAGGTGAAGGTGACCTTCCCGCCACCGATTGGCACATGCTCGCCAGCGATCAGGCGCGCTGCCCGATGAATAGTCTCAGCGTCTTGGCGGGTCAGGGTCGGCGGTAGTGCGAAAGACGAGCGGGTGTGGTCCTGGATTTCAACCAAGTCTTCGATCAGGTCCAACACCTGATCTGAAACGGCGTCGCTCAGAGATTCGGCGATCGCAGTGTTCACGAGTGGATTGATGCTCCCATGCAGGTCGAGCCGGAGGAGGTTCGGGGGCTGGAAGGCAGCGATGAGCCGGAGGACGGGCAGCGCCCCGGAGGGGCTGCCAAGCGGGCCCTCCACCACCGACACCCCAACCTGTCCGGCCCGCTGTAGGGGACTCAGCCGAAGTTGAATTTTGAGTACCCCCAGGGCGTCGGCTCCCTTCAGGGTGATGCCCTTCTTCCCCCAGAGTCGCTCGGAGAAGGTAAATTCAAGACCTTGCTGGGGTATACCGGCCGGCGTCAGCACCGTCAGTGTCGCCAGCAGCGGAGGATCGATGTGCTCGGGCACCGACTGGATGAACAGCCGGCTGACGTGCTCGGTCCGTGAAATCCCTAGCTCAGCGGGGGCGTCTATCGTGAGTGGCCCGACGAACTGCTCAGGGAGGTCCAGATCGCCACCATAGGCGAAGGCATCCTCGACTCGTTGGAGAGTCTCGCGGCCTTCGGGTGTGGCCGGGAATCGGAACTCACCTGTGATCGTGATGGACGGTGGCTGCGCGCCGGGCTTTACCCTGACCGTCACCGCCGTGCCACCGTCGATCGTCCCCGCCTCTATCAAGTAGTCAGGCGAGATTTCATCGGCCCGGCGGCCCAGCGCCTCCACCCTGGACACCAAGTCCGGGATACCGCCAGAGAGCGTGTCTCGCTCAGCCCGGTGTTCGCGAATCGCCTCGAGCAGCTCATCGTTGATGGTCCGGAGTACGCCGCGGACGATGTCGGGATGAGCGTCGAGCTGGGTGTTCAACCACGTGAGTCCGTGCCACTCACGAATGAACCGGTACTCCTTCTTGAGGTTGTCGAACCACTGGAGCTCACTGGGGTTGTGGTTGATCGGAACGACCAGGTACCAGGCACGTGGCTTCAGCTTCGCCGCCTGGGCCAACGACTTCTCGACCTGCTTACGACGGTCCGGCTTCCGCCCGAGGCGACCGGTGAAGCTCTTCAGCTCATAGATGCTAAGCCTTCCCGCGTGGCGGACCTGCACATCCCGGCCACCGTCCCCGCCCGAGCCGTCCATCACCTCCACTTGGGGGAACATCCGGCGAAGCAGCCGAGACACCAGGTCGGCGTACTTCGGCTCAGGCAACTCGTCCCACGGAACCGATACCACAGTGGAGCCTCCAAGCAACCCGAGCAGCGGGGCTGAGAATGATACCGAGCGCCACCGACAACGCTTCCTCCCCAGGCGATCGCGGAGCCCTGAAAGCCGCCGCATTGCGCTCATGGAACCGGAGCCGAGATCATCCGGCTACTGATGTTCCTGTAGCCGATCGACAGCATCGATCGCGAGCTGGCGCAGGGGCTGGGCTTGCTATTTCGGCTGGTCCACGCGCTGCGACCGAAGGGCAGAGCGGGCGGTTCCCCTATGGCAGTATCGCCGTGCTGGTTTCGGCGCGTTCGTGCTCGCCTGGTGCCGAACTTCGAGCACCATCGGCGCACCAGGCGAGCCGCGGCATCCCTCGGATCCGAGGGTCGAGGGTTCCGGCGGTGTCGATCCATGGGTACGCACGGGCGCTGTGGCGTTGGCGGATCCGTGGGCGCACCAAGTCGCGTCAGTGGGCACTGGCTATAGATCGTTTAGGCCACCGTACCCCTGCCAGCCTGGTCAGCCAACCACGAACGCCACCGCCCTATCCCGCAACGGCACCCGGCAATGTGCGCTGGTTCGGAGCCAGGTACCGACTCCACAACGGACCAGCAACCGCAGCCGTATCAATCAAGTGCCACAGCAGCGGATACGCCATCGGAAGACCCCTAGACTTCCCCCAAAGCCCGGCAATGACACGCACCTGATCGACACGCACCTCGATGCCCCCACCACACCCCCGACGACAACGGCGACCGCATGCAACCACAGCCACACGACACTCCCAACCGACCCACCAAAAACTGCACCCAGTCCCGATAGACCCGTAGGTCGCGAAGTGTCCTCCCCACGCACGTGGGGGTGCTCCGTCCTAGACCTGCTTGATGACCCTGCTCTCGTCGTCCTCCTCACGCACGTGGGGTGTTCCTCAACACCTGCTCTTTGGGGAGGGACAGCAGGTCTGTCAGAGACCGCACATCGTGGTCCGGAACACCCCCACGTGCGTGGGGAGAACCTCATCAGCTCCAAGGCGCGCAGCTCGTCGGCCGGAACACCCCCACTTGTATGGGGAGGACGGCATCGGCGGCACGGTGGTGGCCAGCCCCAACGGAACACCCCCACGTGAAGTGACCCCCTGAGACCGGACCATGACGACATGATCGATCGACCGGCCCGACGAACGCACCATGTCAACCACGTCACGCCGGAACTCTTCCGTGTACTTCGATGGCCGCCCCAAGGGGGATAGCTCTTCCTCTGTAGCAACATCCAGGCTCAGGGGGTCCGCATCTCAGGGGGAAGGCCAGTCGCGATATCCCCCGCGCCTGTCAGCCCAAACCTCCGCAGCAGATCGGCCCCGGCTGGGTCCCCGGCCTGCTCCCGCAACTCGGCCAGCCGCCCCAGCGCCTCGCTGCCGTGGCCGCGGTCGGTAATCTGCCGGTATAAGGCTTCAGCCCCGGCCGCGTCCCCGGCCCACCCCCGCAGCTCGGCCAGCCGTCCTAGACCGTGGTTGTCGCCACGGTCAGCCGCCTGCCAGGCTAACGCCTCGACACCGGCCAGATCCCCGACCTGCTCCCGCAGCTCGATTAGCCGTCTTAATGGGTTGGTGTCACCACGGTCAGCGGCCTGTAACGCCAGGGCCTCAGCATCGGCCAGATCCCCGGCCCGCGCCCGCAGGACAGCCAGCTGACCCACCGCGGTGATGTCGCCGCAGTCAACGGCCCGCCGGTACAAGGCTTCAGCGCTGGCCGTGTCGCCCGCCCGTGCCCGCAGGCCGGCCAGCCACCGTAGCGGGCCAGCATGGCCGCGGTCGGCGGCTAATGTCACCAGGGCCTTGGCACCGGCCGGGTCGCCGTCCTCCTCCCGCATCTCCGCCAACCGCCTCAGCGCCTCGATCTCGCCGCGGTCAACAGCCTGCAACGCGAGAGCCTCAGCACCGGCCAGATCCCCAGCCTGTGCCCGCAACTCGACCAGCCGTTCCACCGGGACGATGTCGTCACTATCATCGGCCTGACCGTGCGAAGCTTCAGTACCAGCCCGCGCCCCCAACAAATCCATCCACCGCAACATGTCGGTGCAGCTGCGATGAACGGCCTGCCGATACAAGACCCCGGCGCCGACCAGATCCCCAACCCTCGCCCGCAGCACCGCCAGCCAACCAATCGCGTCGGCGTCGCCGCGATCAGCGGCCTGCCGATACAAGGCCTCAGCACCGGCCGCGTCCCCGACCCAGTCCTGCAGCCCAGCCAGGCGCATCAGCGCTTCGGTGTAGCCGCGGTCAGCAGCCTGCAACGCCAAGGCCCCAGCACCAGCCAGATCCCCAGCCCGCGCCCGCAGCTCGACCAGCTCCCGCAGCGGATAGGGATTGCCGCAATCAACAGCCCGCAACGCTGGGGCCTCAGCACCGGCCAGATCCCCGGCGCGCCCTCGTAGCTTGGCCAGCCGCCCCGACGCGACGGCATCACCGTCGTCTGCGGCCTGCTGGAGAAGGTGGATTGCGTGGTGGTAACGACCCCGGCGCTCGGCTTGGATGCCGAGGTCTCGCTGGAGACCAGGATCGGTAATGGTGGCCGCGAACGCCTGCCACAAGCTGTCGGGCGGGTAGACGTCGACACGTTCGGTGCGGCCGAGTTGTTCGAGGTAATCGGCCAGTCGATACCACACCTGGCCGTCCAGTACAGCCGGTACGGGATGAGCTCGGGGACGGATGCGGGTCAGCGGGCCGCGGGCGCCGGTACACGGGGCGGCGGTGTAGGCAAGGGCCTGTTCGAGCCAGTCCTCCCCGAGGTTGTCCCAGTCATGGTCGTCGAGGTAGCCGGGCGCGGCTTGCTCCAGCAGCGCATGCGGCAGGGCGAGGGGGTGACCGAGTCGTCGGGCGTCCATTGCCGCTTGCAGAAGCGCTCGGGCCGCTGGCGGTGCGGTGCGGTAGCGGTCTTCGAGAGCGGGAGCGCCGGCTAGGTACTGGGTGATCCGGCCGTACTCGGCCCGTCCTGCGGCGTAACGAAGCCGCGCATCGCCACCAGCACCATCGAGTGTGGCGACTTCGGCCGGGGTGAACGCGTCGGGCAGGGTCAGCGAAGTGCTCAGCACGGTGCCGGTCAGCAGTTCCCGGGCCTGGGCGTACACGTCGCTGGCCCCGATAGGCAGGCGGGTGGTCAACGTATGCCAGTACTCCGGCCACAGAGTAGCGAGGACCAATACCGGCGCCCGGACCTGATCATGGAGCAGACTGCGTAGCCGAGCAGCTACCCGCTCCGCAGTCTCCGCGTCGGCGGGCATCAGGTAGTGCTGGGCTTCGTTGAGCCACACGACCGTGTCCGGGCCGACCCGGTCAAGATCGGCCAGGGCCGCTCCCGGACGGGTCGGGTCGTAGGGATGCCACACCTGCCACCGCCCCGGCTCCCGACGATCGAGGTAACGCACCAACTCCCAGCAGGCCCGGGTCTTACCCGTCGAGGACCCGCCCACCAACACCGCCAGCCGCGACCGGCCATCAGCAGTCAGCCCGTCGGCAACCTCTCGCAGCCGCACATCATGAGCCCGTGACACATACCCAGGTAACTCGCCAGCTTCGCCGCCGCCGACCTCGATGACCGGGTGCACCTCCAACGCGAGCGGATCACACTCGGCGACGGGTCGGCCGAGCCGAACCACCGGCACCGTCGGCGCGGCCGTCGCCGCTGTGATCCACATCTGCCGGACGTGGCCGGCGACCGTCGCGGCGTCCACACGCCTGGCGGCCCGAGCCAGGGCGACCGCAACGGTCACCGTGTCCTGCTGCGACGCCAGCCCGCCACCGGCGATGATCTTGCTGATTAGGTCCTTCTTCGGCGCACCCGGCAGATCGTTATTGTCGGCAATCTGCCGGGCAAGGGTATCCAAGCGCGGCCGGTCAGCCTCGGCGTACAGCAGGTAGACCGCATCGCGAAGATCCCGCAACGGCCCTGCGGGCAACTCCGCCTTCTCCAGTGCACGGGAACGGCGTATCTCCGGTCGTGACTCGTCGGCATCCATCGCCCCATCAGATTGCCGTACACATGCGATCACGCCCTCACCGGCACTACCCCGTCGGCACTCAGCGGCACCCAAGTGAACCGCCGCAAGCTACCCGAACCTAGACATCAGAGCCAGCCGGCCCGACAGATTCCCTGCCTGATCGAAGGACGTTCGATGAGCACCCACAACAGCGATCGCAACGACCGCCCCAAGGGCAACAGGATCCGCATCGCCTGCGCTGCCCTTACCGGCCTGATCGCCGGCACCTCCCGGGCCGTCGTCACCTGGCTACTCAGCCACCTCAACCCCTAAGAGTGAGCCCTCCCCAGGCTGGTCTTCCAGGTCAGGGCAGGTGCGGCCTAGAGGTCGATGAGGACGAGGCAGCAGGGAAATGACAGAGGCAGCCTTATGCTCGGAGACGCCGAATCCGCCTACGGCGGAGCGATTAGGTTGTTGAACAGGGCCAGCTCGCCGCTGCTGGCGGTACCGGCGGCGGATAGCGGCTGGTGGACCAGATGCGTGAGCACCCCGGCGTCGACCCCGGCGCCTGCGGCGAGTAGTAGGACCACGGCGGCACGAATGCTCAGCAGGGGTGCCAGCTCGATTGATGGCGTCGGCTGGCATTACACGGTGACCACCGAGTCCGTGCCGCAGTCGCACGGTCGGTCATCTGTCGTCCCACGCGCTCAAGCTTGCGGCGGACCCGGATCCCGAACTTGTCGTCCCGGCCGATCTGGTGGGCGGCGAGCGTCAGGTGATGTCCGAGCCGCCACGGGCCCATGCCTCGGCCACGGTGCGTTTCTCCGGGCACAGCCGTGCCAGTGCCGTTCGATCCGCTGGTCGTGCCACCCTGCCTCGCCGTCGAGGATGACCTGCTCCACCAGGCCGCCGTCAGCCGTCAGGTCAAGGAGGGTCAGCGGGGTCCCGGCCTCGGCGTTCCAGCCCACCGGCTCGTACCACGACATGATGCCCACGCAGTTGCCGCTTGCCGATCGGCCGATGGGTCTCATGCTCCCGGTTGACCCGCTGCCGCATGATGTCGGTGAAGTGGTCGGCACCCTGATCGCCGATCCAGTCGTCGTCGAGCAAGGCCACGACGGTCGCGTCGATACGGCTTTCCGGCATGCGCTTGAAGCCCAGCCACCGATGCCTGATCGATCACCGCCCGGCGGGAGGACGTGGCCCTTCCCGGACAGGATCAACGTCCTGTCCAACGGACCACACCCAGGTCAAACACGAAAACTCCCCCGCCCGCCAAGATAGTCGCAGTGAGGAAGGGGGCGGAGGAAAGATGGGATCCTCATCCGCCGGGATCAGCGTCCACACAGGCCAGACAGCAGAAAGGGTCTGACCGACGTTTCGGCAGGTCATATCATTTATGATCTTGCGCGCCCGAAGGGGCTCGAACGCCTAGCTTTCTGATCCGTAGGCCTCGTCCCTCGGAGCAGCTGGTAGATCGGTCACGTCTGGAACGGCGGTGATGATCGCGCGGTCGGTGGATCCGGGTACGAGGCGCAGCGGTCCGCCGGCCTGGTCGGTCTCGGTTGGGGCGGGCTCTGCAAGTCGAGCCGCGCAGTACACGATTTGGCGACGCATCTTGAGGTCGATGTCGCGGCCGTTGATCCGTACGGTCATCGGGAAGAGTCTGGCGAAGGTGAACTCGTCGGCGCCGACCGGGAGGTTCTCGGACGTCGTGACAGTGAGGGGAATTTCGGACCAGGTCCCCTCGACGCGTTCGCCGCGCAAGAGCCGGCCGACCCGCAGGATCGCGTCCAGGTCAGCGCTTGGTGTGGCGTCGACGTCCGGCACGGTAATGCGGTGGTAGGTGTGGCGTTGGATCGCGATCAGCGCTTCGAGCAGACGCACATGCCAGCGGGCCACGGGGGTTACTGGCTCATCGCTCATCTCCCAGATAGGGGTGACAGCCGGGCCGCCACCTCGCACGGCCGCCATGATTCCCATGCCGGGCCCAAGGTCAGCGGTCAAGCGCACGGCCGGAAGCACGTCGGCGGGCGCCTTTCCCGTGAGCGATTGAGCGTTCAGTTGCACGGCGTCGCCGTCCCTGCCGTTGAGGAAGAACTGGAATTGCACCGCGCCTCCCCGGTCGTATCCGGACAACCAGGACCCGGTGCCGTTCAACCCTGCGGACAGTTCCACGTCGGTGAGGTCCAGGGTGTGACGCGCGGTGCCGGTCGTGTCGAGGAGGCGGATCTCCAGGTCCGGTAAATCCGCGGCGGACTCGGGAGCGACCATGAACCGGAAACGCCCTTGACCAGGCGTGGACCTGGCGACGCCAGGTGGCCCGCTGACCTCGGTGACGGTTCCTGGCACGTCGACGAAGGGGGTACCGAACTGCACGAAGTTCTCGACCGCCTGATGCTCGGGCGATCCCGAGGTGACCTCCAGCCGACCCGAGATGGTGATGGGACGCAACCTCGCCGACTCTGCGGACTTCGCCAGCAGACGCAGCACCGAGTACTGGCCGTCGGGGAGTTGTTGATACTGCACGTACGCGGCGGAGTCCCATCGGCCCAGCTCCGTGTCCCACGGCAAGTCGCCGACGGCCCCGGTGCGGATCTCCAGTTCGTAGCGGTAGAAGGGATCAACCTGGTTGAGAGTGGTGACGATGGCGCGCTGACGTTCGACGGCGGCGGCGAGCATGTCCTGGGCGGGCACTCCGCGTGGCAGGTCCCTGCCGCCCTGAAGAGCATCGGCCATCAGGCGGTGTAGGCGCTCTCCCCCGTCGCCGAAGTAGTAGTCCACCAGCTCCGGGCGTCGCGCCGCCAACACATCCAGGTTCGTGCCGCCCATCCACCGGCATGGAAACTCAGCCTCTATGGTGAGCTCTGCGAGCCAGTCCAGTCGCTCGTTGGTGGGGTCCCACGGTGTCACCAGGGTCCACGACCGTACGGGAAGCCGGGGCAGGGTTTCCCGCACGAATGTTGACCATGACTTCACGATCTCCGCTGCCTGCCGGGCGTCGAGCCGGCTCGCGTACCTCTTGACCTGGTAGATGTCGAAACCATCGGGGTGCTCGATCCGGATGTCGACGCCGCGATCGCCGCGCGACGGGGTGATGAGGTTGCCGTGAGGATGCTCCAACAGCAGCAGAGCCGCGACGAACTCCTCCACCCGCTCTCCGGGCTCGCGCTCCCAATTCACGGTGGTCACCGGTCCAGCAAAACACGGACACCACCGCACCAGCCTCATCCGTGCAGCTGAGGGAAATCGGCCGAGTTCCCGGACGGCTGCCTACGGAGAGCAGCGGACTTGTCAGCGTAGGCCCGTGGCGGCCCGGTGGTCGGCGATGAGACGTGCGACAAGCTCGGCGGCCACGTCAGTGGGGCGGGCGACGACGCTGCCGTAGTCGATGGCTTCGTCCGGGGAGACGTGGATGTGGTCTGCCTGCCCGAACCCGTAGATGGCGGTGTTGCTCGGCACGTTGACCCTGCCGTAGGAGATCATGGTGGCAGGGTCGAGCCCGATGGCCGGTACGACGAGGTCACCGTAAGGCAGTTCCAGCGCCGTCAGCGCGTTGAGCATGGCAGCGAGCTGCTTGATCAGGTCGTCCCGGTCGAGCACCGCGCCCATCTGACCTCGGGGCAGCGGGGCCCACGCCGACCGCTGCCCCGATCGGGTGACCACCAGCCCCTTTTCGTTGTCCCGACCGCTGCTCGTCGCCCGGGCGACGGCGGAGTCGGCGTGCGCGTGCAGGGCTTCCAACCGGGTGAACACGCCGTGCTGTCGGCCATGGTTGGGCAGCAGGTCGGCGAGGGCGGCCAACTCGCTCACCTGCAGTCGCGCGTCGTCGGCGGCGAAGGCGAGGTGCACCTCGACGGCTGCGGAACCCAGCCTGTGGTCTTGCGTGCGTTGGTCGAGGTCGTTGCGCCAGGAGACGCTGACGGGCGGTGCCGGGCTCTGCCAGCGCAGCCGAGGTGGGCTGGCCGACGCGGCAGCACGGGCTGTCGGATATGGAACCGCCTGAATGGTCGCCTCAGTGGACGCAGCTGACGCACCGGGGAACGGCGGGGGTGTGGCGGGCTTGTTCCGTTCGCGGCGGACGCCTTCGAGGATCTGCTTCTGCGCAGCGACTTCGTCGAGTCCGTGGATGCGGATCTGCACCACCTGACTGAGCAGCCCCTCCGGCTGGCACTCCTGCACCATGATCGGTACGAGGGCGTTCTTCGCGCCCTCCGGGTCGCTGGCGAAGACGGCTGCCCACTCCGAGGCCGGGAAGGGCGCCTTCAAGTAAGCCGGAGAGAGCACAGCGATCATCCGCGGACACTGCTTCAGGGCCTTGTCCATCTCGACAGCAAAGTTGCTGCCCGGCCGGAAGTCCCACTCCTGAATCGTCACGGCGAAGCCGTCCGCCTCGAGGATGTAGGCGATCCAGCTGGCCCACGCCTTGTCAGCGGCCGTATACGAGATGAAGAAGTCCTTCGCTACACCGTCCACCTGACCAGGATAGGTACAGGCGGCGACATCGACCCGTCCTGGACCGCCGCGACGGGCCGTGCCTGAACGGCCAGCGGGTCGAGGGCGCGGCCCACTGGTGGCGACGGCAATGTGCCAGACTTGCCTCGTTCGTGCTCGCTCGATGCCGAACATCCGAGCAGCAACGGAGCACCACCCGCCCTGCCCGAGCGCCCGCGATGGCCTTTAATCCTGGCCGCGATCGGGCACAGCGGGGCCAGGGCCCCAGATCTCCGGCCGGTCCGCCGGTCGGGCCGCCAGTGGGCGCGAACGTGGAAGCTTGGAAGACTCAGGGCCGCCCCGGTGCTCGGCCGGGCGTGCAGAGGCGATCGGGATCGAACAGAAGGGCGGTCCACCACAGCACTGCCATGTCGGCGACCAGTTGGATGTTGGGGTTGTTCGTCGCCAGGTGTCGAAGCGTCGTGATCCGCGCGTCTCGGGGGCGATGACCTTGGCCGCCCGTTCCATGGACCAGATGGCGTAGTTCCTGGACCTCCTTGACAGCTCTCTCCAGCGACAGGCCGGGGAACCCCTCCCGGAGTTCTTTTTCATAGTTGTTGATCAAGGCGGCGTAGAAGGCTCGGTGAGTAGGGTCGGGAAGAGCCGGGAGAGCGTGAGAGCGAAGCCGGTCGGGACTGAGGAGCTCCCACAGGGGCACGCTGCTCTGGGTTGCGCCTTCCCAAAGCCCTTGCAGGGTTCCGAGCGCCCGGAACGCCGACCAGATCTTGTCGCTGGCTCCCCAATCGGCAGCCAGTTCCACCACGGCCGACAGCCCGAAACGAACATTCGTCCATGCGATCATCTGCTCATCGAGATCGATGACGCCGTCTGTGTTCGTGAACCGTGCGGGGTCGGTAAGCAATCCGAGTAGCCGGTTCATGCCGATCGCCGATTGACGGAGCAGGGCTTCGGCATGGCCGTCGGGCAGCCGACGGATCCCAACGTCGTAGACGCCGGTTCCGGGGCCTGAGAGCTGTGGTCGCTCGGCACCGACCGGCCAGCGGTCCATATGAGGCGTACGGACGAACCCGCTGCCGGGGGCGAGCAGTGCGATCTCGGCACCGAGATTGGTCATGAGCACTGCCGCCATCGGTTGAAAGCGGGCTGTCAGGGGAACGCACATCATCGCTCCGGGAGCGCCTCAAGGATCCCAGTCATCAGCATGCCCTCTGGCCGCTGCGTACCTAGCGGCATTTGGACGGCCGGAACGCGGTTGACCAGGTGGTCGATGACACGCCACAGAAACTGGCGGCGCATCAACCTGGGGTGCGCACCGAGACGGAAGGCGGTGCATTGCGAGTAAGCCTCCATCAGGTCCTTGACCGAGCCGAGGACATCGGTGTCGCTGAGTAACCGGAGCCGGACGTGGGTCCAACGATCGAAGTCGTCTGGGCTCACGCCGGGGCGGTTCAGGTGTTCGCGGACTCGGTGCTCATACCCGCGGCCGAACGTGTTTCGGCCCAGCGTCTCGCCGGCGTCTGCTCGTAAGTGCCCCTCCGCAGATTGAAGAGGAAGGGCGTACACGAGATCAGGGCTGGGATCTGAGCGGACCAAGATCCTTCCGCCGTCTTGCCTGAACCGGAGGCCAGCCTCGGCGAAGATCTGCCGCATGTCCCTCTGCAGCCGGCCTTGGACTGCCCGCCACTCGCCCGGCCCTACATGTTCCGGCAACAGCGCCCACGTACTCACCTCATGAGTGTGCCAGCGTTGCGGTTTGACGCTGGAACTGGATGCGCGATCCCTTAAGTATGCGTCCGGCAGGTGTCGATAGCCGAGGGCCAACGGTTGCTTCTCGGCTTGGTGCTGAGCTGCACGGGCACCGGCATCGCGGTCCTTGCGGAGAAAGGCGTTTACATACCATCAGGATTCGCCAGCACCAAACCCACGGCGCGAGCCGGGTCTATCGCAGTCCAACTACCTCGGCGGCTTCATGATCGCAGCGGGGGGTTGTGTCCTCGTCGCCCAGCACAATCGCCTGTCCCCGAAAGGTCAACTTACGCCCGCTGGGCTGCCAGTTGCCGGATAGCGGTAGGGTCGGATTCCGCCACATATCGATAGCTTTGCGGCGGATGGAACGCGCGGCTGCTTCTCAGGTCGTTGAGTGGCAAGGGGGCGCCCAGGGGTAGTGCCTTGGTCAGGAAGAGCAGGCAGGCGGTATCAGTCCCGGCCAGGTAGTCATCGAACTCGCATCGGTTGATACCCATCGCGTGTCCATGGCTGCTCCAGGCGTCCTGCACGCTGAGCGTCTCGGACCGTTCAAGCTGCGCGGTTCCCACGACGGCCATCACCGGCGAGCTGGCGTAAAGGACGACGGGTGAACCCTCCCGGGCGGCGACCCGGCGTCGGCGCACCTCGACTGTCTTCTGGCCCGAGAGAATGGCTTCGGCGAAGCGCGGCCGCACGGACAGCAGCAGGGCTGGTGGCTCTTCACGCATCTTGATCGAAGCCTTCCCGGTAGATTTGAGCGAACAGTTCAGGTCCGATCTTGCGTGGTGAGAGCGGGTAGAGCAGGCCGGTTCGTGACCCGCTGAGGATCTTCAGCCGCGGAAGTGGTATCGGGTGAGGGAAGATCTCGGTGTTGGTGACGCGCAGGGCTTGGCGTCGTGGGTTTTCCCCGGTGCCCTGGATTTGTGAGAGTTCCCAGACACCGAGGTGTTGGAAGCGATCGTGCAGGTCCGCTGGCGTGCCGATGACGTCCAGCTCCAGCTGAGAGCATCCGATGATGCCGGGCGCGGCTGGTGTGTTGCCGCTCATGTACCACAGGATCCGGGCGGGAGCGGCGGGGCCGCCGGTGGCGGCGCGGTAGTAAACGTGCTCGCGGCTGAGACCGAGATCCTCGCGCCACAGTGGTGTGGGTACGCCGAACAGCTGGTTGGACCACCGTTGCTGGATCGACACGACGTAGGTGGGCAGCGAGGTGTCGATGATCTTCGCTGGCCACCAGTTGCGCTCCAGCTGAGCGACGACGGCAGCAGGCATAGTTGATCTTAACGGTGTGGGCTCGGATAAGTCGAGATGACGCGCCACCGCGCTGACGTCCCGTTCGACGTCGGCCGCTGTACCGCAGGTGTCGATAACGAACGCTATCCACCGGCCGTTGACCTGTTGGAAGCCGTCATCGAGCAGCGCGCGCTGCGTTCCAGGCGACAGGTGAGGGTCGTCAACTACAATTGCGGCGAGCTTGTTGGCGCGGCACTGGTTGCGCAGAATCAGCAACAGTTGGCGAGCCATGGTGTCGGCCAAGGGCTGGTTGGCCACCCGCAGCAGCGACACGGTGAGCGCGAAGTCATGCTGGCTGGTCACGTACAGAGCGGCGACGTCCCCGGCCGGGGTGATCACGGCGCAACGCTGGGCGCGTGCGACGGCGAGGGCGTGAAGTTGGCGGAGGAAGTCCTTGCGGCTCTCGCCGTTCACGGTCGCGGCCAGGTGCTCGACCGCGTGGTCCTGTTCCGATCCGAGGGCCTTGAGCTGGTATCCGGTGCCGAGCAACGCCACGGGTTGGTACGCCTCGGCTCGTGTGAGCTCGTCGAGGTGCACGACGACATCAGCCGGCTCGAGGATGCGGAGCCCCAACGCTCGGGCTGGCTTTCGCAGGACGCTGATGAGCCGAGTGTCGTGCGTGACGAAAACGCCGACCTTCGCTGCTGCGGCCGAGGCGACGTGACGCAGGTCGTATTCATCTCGTCGACCAGCGGGATACGGGTCGTGTGCGGCGTCTATCCGGTCCAGGAGGAACTTCTGGGCGGCCTTGACGGCTTGTGAGACAGGTGCCGCAGGTGTGCATCTGCTCATTACCTCCTCGCAGGCGTCTCTTGTCGCGCCGGGTTCCAGGTCGGAGATCTCTCGGCGGACCGAGGTCGTGACCACCAACTCGAGTTGGTCGGTGAGGTGGTCGGCGAGGAGGGCCAGCGATTCGCTGGCGCCTGGTCGGCTCTGGGCCGGGCCCAGGTCGCGGATGATGTTGTTGTCTAGGGCGGCTCGCAGCAGGGGCGGGTCCTGCCGTGAGAAGAGATCCGGGTGCCCGTGGTCACGCCACCAGACGTCGAGAAGGTGGCCGGTGTGGCTTCGCCCCCGCACCTGTGATCTCTTGTGGAATCCAAGATCGATCCACAGCTTGTCGATCCCGTAGTCCTGGCGGCACTTGACGCTGATGCCGGCCAGATCAGAGTGCTTCGCCGAGAGGTGCTCTACGAACATGGTGGCGATTCCGCCACGGCGGTGTTCCGTGCTCACGCACAGATAGGCGAGGCGGACCCGCTGGTAGGCGACTCCGTAGAGCGCGAACCCGATCACTCTGCCGTCTTGCTTGGCCACCAGCAGGTGCCCATCCCCGGCCGCTTGCTCATAGGCCCCACGCATCTGCATACCGAGTCGAGCCCTGAACTGGCAGCCGAGCTCGAACGCCTGCGCGACCGCGTCGCTGTCGTCAGATCGCACCGTCTCTAGCTGGACCGGTCGGGGCGAGGTCGAAATCGACATGCACGCAGTGTGCCTGCCTGATAGCTCCGATGACATCGACCGCGCGTCTTAAAGATCGACGCTCAACTGGCTGGCATGACACGACCATGCCAGGAGTCCACACCAATAGTGAGTTTCCTCTGGTTCGTGGCGGAACTTCTTCGTGCCGTAGGTCGTGGCCACTGAGATTTGGTGCTGTTGTTCGGTGGCCGACGTCAGGCGTTCGTGAGCAAACATCGCTCGTGCCGTCGCGGGCTCGCCGTTCAAGGGCTCCCCCATGGTGGCCCTGACCAGCCCCGATTCAGCAGGAACGGGTTGGTCCCGCCCACGATCGCCGGCACGCCATCCTGGCCGGCCAGCACAAGCCGTCTTCCGCCCAGGTGGGCATAGAACAGCCGCCGTCAGGCGCCCGCGCACCGCACGTGCGACGCGCACGTGAGGGGGGCGCGATGAGGTTGGGTCGGCGCGTTAAGGTGCCGGGAGATCCCGACTACCGCAGGGCCGGCACCCAGACGGCGTTACAGGAGAAGTTGATGGCCGCCAACCTCCGCAACACCAAACCCTTCAAGGAGCGGCTCGCCCAGCTTGAGGAGACGAACCGGCTCGGGGTGTTCTTCGCGCCGGCCGAAGCAGCGGACCTCCTGGCGGAGCGCGTCGCCTTCACCGCCGCCCAGCTCGGCGTCACTGAACGCACCGCGCTACAGAGTTACATCACCCCGCACAACATCTCGCTGCTGGCGAAGGTTCTCGGCGAGCACGCCGCCACCTACCGCGACGTGATGGCCGAAGCCGAGCCGGTGACCATCACCGTCCCAGACGCGGGACGGGTGATCGCCGCACTCGGCATGGTATGCAAACTGGCCACCGAACAGATCGAGAAGGATCCCGCCGACGCCGCCGGTCTCCTCACCGACGCCGCCGATGCGATCGTCGGCATCGGCGCGGAGATCAGGACCAGCAAACGCGACGAGCCGGTGACCATCAACGGAAGGACCCTGGTGTACTCGCGTTCGGTGCTCACGCGCGCCATCGGGCGACTCACGACGGGCATCTGGGAGTGCCCGTGCGGGGAGGCGCACCGGCCCGGCGGGAGTCCCTGCACTCTGGTACAAGGACTCACGGCCGACCTCAACGTCGTCGGCGGCTGGCTGGCAGCGCCCCACGAACGGCCCGGCGACCAGCGGTAGACCTATGAACGGGGACGTCTCTCGGCGACGGCCTGAATTACTCTCTGTCATCGAGGGACCGTGAGCGCCTGCCGCAGCTGCTGTCTCGGGTGAAACACCAGGCAGGGCTCGTCGGCTTCAGTCTCGCGATGGCCGTCGTCCGGTGGCGGGTGGCCCGATAGTGCGCCGACCTGCCGAGAGCGCACGAGCGGCTGCTTCAGGCGTTGGAAACGCTCATATCCGTGAGGTGCCCTGACCTGGTGGGACTATCCCCATCGCGTTCTCCGGGCTGCTGGCGCAGCTGCTCGCTCAGCTGCAGGAGCCGTGGCAGGGTGACCAAGACGCATAGGGGTGAGGTGGCGACGGCCCTTCGGTCCGCGTGCGTCCAGGACGAGTGGTGCTGCAAACCGGGAGACTGGCTGATCCAACGTACCGCTGTTTCGATGGAGACGACCGCATGCACCTGAGCAAGATCACTGTCCATGGGTTTCGCGCCAGCGCCGAGGACCTCATCGAGTGCGAGATACCCGACCGGTTCAGTGTGCTGATCGGCGCGAACAACGCTGGAAAGTCGACCGTCTGCGACGCGTTGTATCTCGCCCACCGGCTGCGGTTCCCATCGTTGGCTCCGCCGTCGTCGGCCACCCTGGGCGACGGCCCGCGCAGCATCACCGTCGACTACTCCTATGCCCAGGACCCAGACGACGAGGGGCCCCTCGGCCGTGAGCTTCAGGAAGCTGCGGGAACCAGAAGCACCGCTGTCGCCGCGTCATGGACGACGGAACTGCGACGCAGCCTCGGCAGCGTCGCCGCGCGCACGGAGTTCCACGACTTCCGCGACCGGGTCCGGCTGATCTATCTGCCGGCTACTCGCAACCCGGTCGATGACCTTGCCCGCCGTGAAGCCCGGGTGCTCGTCGAGTTGCTACGTGCTCAGCAGCAGCGGCTCACTGGCCGCCGCGACCTGACCAACCTGCGGGCGAAAGCGGCCAGGTTACTCGACGCGCTGGCCAGCACCGACCTGATCCAGGCCGTCGAGCAGCGCATCGGCGAGCATTTGGGCCCGCTGACTGCCGGGGTACGCCAGCACTGGCCGTTCGTACGCGGCCAAGCCGTCAGCGACGAGTACCTCGCCCGGGTGCTGGAGCTGATGGTCGCCGCAGTCGAGGACCGACTGCAGGCCCGCAACCTGGCGATCACCGGTCTCGGCTACGTCAACCTGCTACATATCGCCGTCACCCTCGCCGCCATCCCCGACCCCACCCACGCCGACGACGCCGAGGAAACCGGCGCTGCTGTACCCGGCCCTGAAGGCACCGCCGGCATCCCATCGGCGGAGGCGAACAGCCCCGGCGACGAAGAGCAGCAGGTGGCGGCAGCCGCAGCGCGGCTGGCGCAGGCACGCGTCGAGCGCAATGCCGAGGAGGACTCGTTCTTCTCGTCGGCACCGTTCCATGCCACCGTCGTCATCGAGGAACCCGAAGCACACCTACACCCGCAACTGCAACACGGGCTGGCGCGTTACCTGCGCGAGTCCGTCCGGAACCGACCCGAGCTGCAGGTCATCCTGTCCAGCCACGCCAGTGACATCACCACCGCCTGCCGGCCAGAGGATCTCGTCCTGCTGCGCCGCGGCCGCGACGGCCGGCACATCACCCGCCCCGTCGCTCGGCTGCCCCTGCCCGACCGCGACCACGTGCTGCGCTTCGCCCGTCTGCACATGGACACCACCCGCTCAGCGGCACTGTTCGCCGAACGCGTCGTCTTCGTCGAAGGAGTCACCGAGGCCGCCGTCCTGCGCCTGTTCGGCCAGGCCTGGGCCGGCGCCGACCCCACCAAAGCGGCGTTCGTCAGCGCGCTGACCATCACCGTGATGGGCTGGAAGGTCGGCGAGTTCCCCGCGAATCTGCTCGCCACCCACGGCTACGAACTCGCCGCACGGGTCGTGGTCCTCGTCGACAGCGACAAACCCGTCACGGTCACCCCGACGAAACCCGCTTGGACCAACAAGTACCACCCGGACACGTTCCGGTACATCATCAGCCACCCCACCCTGGAACCGTCCTTGGTCACCGGCAACGAAGCCCTCTTCACCACCGCACTCGAACGCACCGGCCTGACCGCACCCGATCCGGTCGATGTCGCGACGATCACAGCGCTGTTCGCCGGTGCCAAGACCGACGGCACCCCGGCCGGCCCCGGCAAGCCGAAGAAGGCGCAGTTCTCCCTGCACCTGGCCGAACTGCTGCAGGACAACATCAATACCGACCCGGCCTCCGTGCATGTGCCCGACCACCTCAGGGAGCTGTTCGATTTCCTGTACGACCCAGAAGCCGAGATTGCCCACCGTGGCTACGACGCACTCACCTTCGGTGGGCCCACCACGCCAGCCGCCCCCTGATCAGAACAGGACACGGAGACATGTCAGCCCAGGCCGTGAAGCCTGCCGGACTGACCGGTGAGCAGTTGCGAGCCGCCGCCGCGGTCGAGCCCGGCGTGTTCATCGAGGCTGCCCCCGGATCCGGCAAGACCACCGTCGCCGCCGAACGGTTCGGATACCTGCGCTACCGCGATCCTGGCGAACCGCGAGCCACGGTCGCGCTCAGCTTCACCCGCGCCGCGACCGCGGAACTGCGCCGCCGCATCGTCAGAACCTGGGGAGTCGACCCGCTACGCGGCCCGCACCGAGTCGTCACGAT
This sequence comes from Micromonospora sp. DSM 43699, assembly GCF_055517075.1. Classification (NCBI taxonomy): domain Bacteria; kingdom Bacillati; phylum Actinomycetota; class Actinomycetes; order Micromonosporales; family Micromonosporaceae; genus Micromonospora; species Micromonospora sp. DSM 43699. Next base: position 53,700 of record NZ_JBTMMT010000024.1, on the reverse strand, counting down.
CGACACCTTCCTGAAGGAACTCCTCACGTTCCTGCTACGTGCGGGCCACCTGCGCTGGCCGGGCGGGCACACGGACCTCACAGTCAAGGACACCTGGGACAACACCTACACCCACAACTTCGCCCGCTACCAACCGGTCCTGACCCTGTCCGGCCGCGACATCGTGGTCTCCTCCGTCGTCAACCCGAGACCGCGGAGCCACATCGACAACGAGCCGTTCACCAAAGAGATCAGTGGTGGCGTCTGCACCCACGACGACGTTCGTACCGTCTTGACCGCGGTCTTCGCCGACGACCAACTGCGCCCACTCCTGGGGGAACGTCTGCGGGCCGTCGTCGCCCACCTCATCGTCGACGAAGTCTTCGACGCCAACCGGCTTGACGTCCTGCTGATCGGCCTCGCCGCAGCCCACCAGATCGGGGTCACCATCATCGGAGACCCCTGGCAAGCGCTCTACCAGTTCCGCGGCGCCGAACCTGACCTCGTGCACCAGCTCATCACGGACCACAAGCTGCGAACCTACCCGCTGACCCGATCCTTCCGCTTCCAGACCACCCAATGCCAGAACCTGGCCGCCGACCTACGCGCCGGCAAGGGCGTGGAACTACCCACCCGCGACACCCTGCCACTCGACATGGTCCTGGCCCACGACTGGAGCACATTGTGGCAGATCGGGCAGGACGTGCTCCCCCTGTCGTTCGGCAGCCCCCGCACCACAGAGAAAGCCGCCGCGCTGCTTCTGCTCGACATCGTGACCGTCGCCGGACTCGGCCAACACGCCGTCTTCGTCGGCGAGGCCCTACAACTGCTACGGATCACCGACCCGGACGCGACGGCCCGACTGGCCCCGCATCTGGCCGACGTGCTCAGCACCCTACGGCCGGCCACGAAGAGCGCCGTCAACGACGCCTGGGACGCACTCGTAGCCGCCATCGCCAACGAATCAGACCGCTACTTCCGTCCACGCCACGCCACCTACACCCGGCCGCTGGCTCAACTCGGCGACTACCTACGCCGCGCTGTCGCACGCCCGGTCCCCGGGCTAACCATCCACCAAGCCAAGGGCCGGGAATGGCACGCCGTCGGAGTCCGGCTGACTTCCACCGAGCAACAACATCTCGCCGCCGGTCTCACACCAGACCACGACGGGCAACGCGCGATCTACGTCGCGCTCACCCGCGGCAAGGCCAACACCGTCGACGTCTGAGCCGGGCGCGAGGATCCGCACGGTCACCTGTGTCGTCGGACTGGTGCAACAGCACAAAGGTGGCGTGCCGCGCTGCCCCACGAAGGCAGAAGAACTACCGAGGTATCTCATTGGTCGCTGGCCTCAGAGGATATAGTCCGCGATCTGCTTGGCGAGCTGCAGGGGCCACGGCAAGGTTGTTGTCCACCGAATGTACGGCGTGGCGCTACGGAGATCGTGAACTAACGCGGCCCAATGCTCGGGCCGGTCATTTTCCTGGAGGCCAGCTACGCATAGCTCCACGAACTGAGTGTTCCACACCTGCGTCTTGGGATTTGGCGACCGTCCACCGGCACGAACTCCCGGTACGATCTTCGACTCGGAATGCATCGCGTTCGTATGCGTAGCTGGCTTTCCGGAGGTACTGCCGAAAAGTCTGGGATTGATGTATTGCCAAAGCCCCGCCGATTGACCAACCTGGTGGCCGTCTATTCCGTAACACTCAGGCGTCTCGCCACCTTCAGGAGTACGCACGCGGACATGCCTCAGGCCGCGCATGGTGGCAATCGAGTGCCGTTGACCGACACCGAAGTCCAGCATGTCCACCTCTAGGTGGCTGTTCCTGAGGTGATTCCAGGCATTCCGCAAATTCTGCGCGTGCGTTAGAAGAAGTGTATCGGAGTAGGTGCCGACAGCGCTCTCCACAGCTTCGTTAATGAATCGCATGGTGTCTCCAGGCGCAGACACGAGGTCGGTATCAGTGTGCGCTCGGACTATCTCAAGCAGCCCTTTGTGCAACGGCTGCCATGCCGTTCTAGGCGTACGCACCAGCACCTTCTGACCGCTCGGGTCAGCGAGCAATGCGACGGGCACCTGCATTTTTACCCTCGAAGCTCTGCTCCTGCTATGGCCGACCATCCAGATCGCCAGCAGGGCAGGGCTGCGAGCGAGTGTCTTCCGCGTCGGCGACGGCAGGGCGGTCGGGCGCACTCCCAGTTGCCTTAGGAGTTCGTCGATGGCAGCACCGAACCGGGTGCGGGTGGCGTTGGCCGCGTGGTCAGGGCCCTCTCTAGGCAGAACGAGTCGGGCGGCGAACTGGCTGTGCCGCCCAGTGTGCAGTAGCGCTTTCCGGAGTGCGAACTTCAGGTCGGCTTGGCCGTCTCTGCGCTCGTGCCGTTCTGGGCTGGAGATCTCCACCAGCGTGATCGTCGGGTGAAGTGCCTGGCTGAGTAGGCTCGTAATGAGTTCAGCCCGCGCCTCGATCGCGGTCTGCGGCGAACCGGCCTCCTCTTCGATGTTCACAGGGAGGCTTGGGAGCGTTATGCGCCGCACGCCGATCGTCAGCGGTCCGACGGTCCGGAGAACCTCCACCTCGTTAAGCTTCTCCCCGCGGGGGAAAGGTACGCCGAGCCGTTCTTCCAGCCTGTCCAAGGCGTGCTGCGCGGTCTCCTCAAATTCGGTAAGCAGTTCGACGGTCAGCCGCGGGCCAATCGCGTCGCAAAGAACCTCTGGCGCGATGACGTCAGTGGCGGCGCCGGCCAAGCCCTTGTAGATCGTGCGCCCCGCGCGGGTCAGCGGCTCGACGGGGCGCATGTGCGGGGAGAGTGCATCGACTACCCAGGACATCAGGGGATGCCGGTCCGCCACAGACAATCCTTCACTAACCCTGGGCCAGGGAAGCATACCGTTGACATAGGTGAGGGCCGCCGGAGCGTCGGTGCGCCGCAGAGATTCCACTGGCTCATTGACCAGCAAGTTCGGATCAGGGAGCAGGTTCGGATAACCCACCTGGCTAATGACGCTGGTCAGGGCGTCGTCCCACTGCGGAAGCCAGGTGTGACGACCGTCCTCCTGCAATACCCGAGCCAGCGCGATGTCGGCCCGTCCGAAGTAAGGCGCTGTCGGCCTACTCGGAAAGGAAGCGGGAGGCGCTAGATAGACCGGGTAGCGGCGGCCTACGGCCAGCTTCCCACGCATCGGCGCCCACCGCCGTACCCCGAAAGAAAGGTAGACCAGAAGCTCGTTGCTGGTTGGCGCGGTCTGCGCGGTCACCCTGATCGTCACGGAGAATGGCGTCCGCTCCTCTGTACGCTCGGGTGGCCAGGACATGAGTTCGGCACCTGTCTCGGTAGGGCAAGGTAGGAAGACCAGGTCGCCGTGAGGTGCCCGATGCCGCGACAGCGTAGCCGCGACCTCCATCGGGATCAGGCGGGTGAGATGGGACATGGGCAGTTCCGGACCGATGCGGACCGGGGACCAGATAAGGTCGTCGGGGCTCAGATGCGACAGCGCCTCTTCAGACTGTTCTGACGTGGCCGTCCTCGCACGTACCCACGCGGCAACCAGGTTGAAGATCGTCGCCACGTTCACCGGCTGGTAGGCGAGCAACCAGTGTTGGTCGTGGTCGTCGCCTGGTCCCGCGTGCCCCTGCGTCACCACACAATCGGGGACTGTGGCAGCGATGACATCGTTGAGTGAGGCGATTGGATTCCTCGCGATGTCGCCACCGAAGGTTCTCGCCAGCCGATGCAACAACTCCAACCATCGTTGGGGGAAACGCATGGTGTAGTACTCGCGCTCGATCGGGTATGCCGGGTCGAGTCGCATTACAGTGACAGCCAGCTGATTGTAGCGGGTAACTCTTCTCGACGACGGCCCGTCATTATATGAGTACGGCGCAGCATCGGATACGGCGCTGACACCAAGGGCCCTCGGGGCTGATGCCTCGGCGACCGACGAGGCGCTCCCGTCGGTGCGGTGGGGATGAGGTTCCGTCCCGCTGGTCACTGCCGGGAAGCCGCTATTCCTGATCGGGGTTCTCACCCGGCGCGTCGGCACATCAATCCCCAGAACACGAAGTTGCGCAGGCGGCAGGGTCCAGCTCTCATCCGTCAAGTCACGAACCAAGCCGGGGGGCGGATTGGGGGTTCTGCCGATTCGGCCTTGCGCAACCCACTGGTGCCAAGCAAACAGCCAGTTAAGAGCGTGAGGTTCTTCGAACAGTGCGATCCTGCGTAGAAGGCCACTGAGGGCGGCGCGTTCGGCCGCTGGTAGCCGCACCTCCGCTTCTGCACTGAATCGCAGGTCTGAGGTGGAGGGCACCGAGACATCTGGGCTTGTCGCTACTGCGCTGCGCAGTAGGTTCCACGAGCATCGAAGGTCGATTTCACCCGCTACCGCGCCGGTGATTACCACTACCGGGTAATTGTCCACGCGGCGGACGGAGATTCCGTCCGCCGGTGGACGGACCATGTCTGCTGTTCCTCGACTGGCGAGAGCTGTGGCGAACCCCAATACCTCATCCTTGGGAACCACCACACGGAGTCCCGTCATCGACGGACCCACTGCCTTGACGAAGAGCGGGTATCTCGGTCGCCCGTCAGTTGGCCACTGTGCCCGGGCACCATGTAGCAATCATGTGGGCGTCGAGGTTGAGCAGGATGCCGGGGTAGCCGGGGACGGTGATGGGTTCGAGACTGATGTAGTGGATGCCTTGTTCGGCCCTGGGGTGCGTCTCGGGAAGCGGGCGGTTGAAGGCGACGAGGTTGCCGTCGATGTCGGGACGGAGAAGCAGGTCCGTACCGTCGGGGAGCTTGAGCGCGCCTCGGAGGAGTTCGATGGTGCGCCAGGTGGCGACGTCGAAAACCCAGTTGGGGATATCGGCGTGCGTCACCGTGCCCGCCTGGAGGTACTTGGCGATGTGGATCGTGCGTGGTTTGGTCTGGCGTAGCAGGGGGGCGAGGAGGTCTTCGAATGGTGCGCCGTGGCGGGCCGCGAGGTCTCGTTCGAAGGCGGCGAAGAGCCGGCTGATGATGGCGGTGTCGATCTTCTTCCGCATCAGGAGCAGGGTGCCGGGGCCGTCGGGGTCCTTGCAGATGGTGGCGTAGTCGCTGGAAACGTAGCGCAGGCCGAGGCTCAGGTCCCTGTACGGCAGGTTCTTCGGGTGGCGGGTGTATCGGCGGTTCAGGTCCTGCCAGGTGTCGTTGACCTCGCTGCCGAGGGTGTAGCCGTGGATCTTCTCCGCCATCGCTTCGGTGTAGGGGAAAGCCAGGGTGCGCATCAGGGGTTCCTGTCGTTGATGCCGGCGAACGTGAAGAACGCGTCGATGGTGGTGCCGTAGATGGAGCGGACCTGGTCCAGGTGGTTGTCGTCGCGCCATCGCTGGTGGAGGTTGCGGATGAGGGAGGCGAAGTCGCTGCCCGGTGCGGCGCCTCCTCGGTGGAAGGCGTTGTCGACCAGGTGAAGAGTGGTGTTGGTGCCGCCACGCCTTGCGCGCCCGGCGAGTTGGATCAGGTCGGCCAGGACGTCGGCGAAGATCGCGGTTCGCACGTCGGGAGGCAGGCGCCCGAAGGCGGGGTTGGACCTGTTGATGAGCTCCAGGTGTTTGGCGGCGATGCGGTGGCGTTCGTCGAGTTCCTTGCGCGGGTCCTCGCCGGGGTGCCGGTTGCGGCGGGCGTGGGCACCGGTGTGGGCAACCAGTGCGGATGGTTCGTCGATGAGCTTGATGGGTCGGACGCATACCCAGATGGAGTCGAGCGCGGACCGGTGGCCGACGACGATGTTGAGCCCGCGGGCAACCCGTGCGAAAGGTGAGATCAGCACGTCCCTGCCCGTGCCCGGGAAGGTCCGCAGCCGGCTGGCGGGTATGGCGAGTACGTCGTCGGGGATTTGCAGGCCGCGGCGGTCACCGGCGGGAACGGCGACGGCGATGCGGGTGCGGTGGGCTCCCCCGGCGATCAGGCCGCGGCAGAGGGCGAGCATCTGGTCGTAGGAGTTCGTGACGAGCAGGACCCGGGCACGGTCGCGGCGTTCGGTGTCCCGGTGGTCGTGCAGGTCTCGCAGTCTCTGTTCGAGGATCTGGTCCCAGAGGCCGGATCCGATGCCTTCGAGTAGTTGGGCCTTGCGGTTGCGGGCTGCCCCGGAGATGACGATCCCGCGGTTGGTCGTGTGGTCGTTGACGGACGCGTTGCTGACGGTCAGCCTGCCAGTGCCAGTGCCGGCGATGTCGGGGTAGTAGCAGGCGACGTCGGCATGGACGTGGTTGGTGGGGGAACCGGGTAGGTAGGCGGTCGCGGAGAGTCCGACGATGACTCTGGGCGCGCCCGTGAGCGCGGGAGCCGTGGTGATTCCGAGGTCTGCGGTGTAGGCGTGCGGGTCGCCGGAGAGGATCTCTGCGGTGAACTGTCGGTCGGAGCGGCTCTCCGGGTCGCCGGTGACGGCGAATCCGAAGACCGCTCGGCCGATCGGTCCTTCGGGTGTTGCCTGCCAGGAGGGAGCGCGGTCCAACGCGGCTTCGACGTCGTCGGCGAGCCGCATGCCGCTGTCGCGCATCAGCGGCAGTAGGGCTTCCAGTTCGGCGAGCCCTTGCTGGAGTTCGCCGAGGAACGCCCTGCGTAGGAGAAGGTGGGCGGTCTGGAGCTGCCACGCCGAAGCGGCGGGTTCTGCTGGGTCGTCGTCCTTCCCGGTCTGACGGCCGCAGTCGGTCTCCTCCAGGTCGACGTCGGCGTCCAGGTCGAACTCGGCGTCCGGCTCGCCCTCGTCGGTGGTGGGCGCAGTGATCGTTTGGATCGCGCTGACGATGCCTTGGCTTCTTTTGTGGATCAGGTCGGATTCCGGTTCGTCGGCGACGACGAGGCGCAGTTCCTTGCGTAGGTCCGCCCAGCCGGCGGGTAGCGCGTCAGGGTCGGGTTCGTTCTGGGTGAACAGGGATTTGAACCTGTCGAGTTGGTCGTCGTTGGGGCGGTCTTCGAGTTCGTTGAGGCCGAAGAGGCGGCAGGCGAGGAGGTTGTCCCATCGGCGTGGCAGGTGCAGCCTGGCCTGTTTGGGGCCGAGTGGGTCCTGCGGGTCGATGAACCCGTTGACGACGGCGGCCAGGTAGCGCTCGGAGAGGAACTCGACCCGGTGGATCGCCCGCTGGAAGGCGAGTTCGAGTTCGCCCGGCACGTTGTTGGATTCGACCTGTTCCTTTCGCTGGTCGTCGAGCTTCTCCAGGAGCAGCTTCTGCGTGTCACGGCGGGCCAGGACGAGGGTGCGGCCGGATTGAGTGACCGCATGTCCCTGGAAGGCGTCGACCTCGTCGACAAGGACGATGTCGGCGCGCCGCAGCAGCAGCTCCTGCGCACTCATCCGTCCGTGGAGTGTGCCGTTCGTGATGACGGGGAACGGCACCGAGCCCTGCTGGAAGTAGGCGTGGTTGGTGACGATGATTTTGGCTGGGCCGGCGGCTTGCCGCCATGGCGCCCACTTCTCGCAGGCTCCGATCAGGGGGCATCGGTGGCGGCCTTCGACGCCGGGCTCGTGCAGATCCGTGCAGGGTTCCTGGCCGGGCTGCCATGCGGCGCCTTCTTCGTCGCTCAGCATGCAGGAGTAACCGAGCTCCTGCCAGGTCCATCTGGCACCGGCCGGATCCTCCGGTGCGTCGTTGGTGCGCTGGACGGCCACCTCGATGAGCCGTCGGTGGGACATGAGTGCGACGACGGGGATGTCGAGGCTCAGCGCCGCGAGGTCACTGCGGATGGCCGCGACAAGATTCAGCGTGCTCTCGACATCAGGGGTGAGCAGGACGACGGTGCGGCGGCCTCCTCTGTGGCTGGCGAGGTGGGTGGCGGCGACGCGCATCCAGACGCTCTTGCCGGAACCAGTGGGAGCGATCATGAGCTGGAGGGGCCCTGCCGCGAGCTTCAGCCGGTCGACGGGTTGGCCCTGTGGCGTCCGCAGCTTCCGTGAGAATCCGTCCAGGACCTCCGCCAGGCGGAAGGCATCGTCACCCCGCTTCTTGTCGATCAGTTCGGCGGTGGCGTGCATGTCCGCGAGGTCGGCCACCACCTCGGCTGGCGCGGTGGCGTCCAGAACCGGGACAGGCGGGTAGGGCATCGGCGCCCGCGGGATGAGGTAGGTGTTGCGTCGGAACTCGTCGCGGCTGGGGCCGGCGAGGAAGACCGACGAGCTGTAGCGCCTCTCGGCCAGTGCCTCTGGGGGGACGCGCATCGGGGATGACGCATCCTCCAGCTCCTGCAGCGCGGCGGTGATCAGATCACCGACCGGCACCCCGTCGATCACCTGCAGGAAGTCTCCGGCCTCCCGGTAGCGGGGCGACCGGTTGTTGCGCAGGTGCTCGTCGAGGCTGACGCGCAGGCCTCCTTCTGTGGCCAGGCGGCGAGGGCGCAGGTGGATGAGGCGGTCGATCGCATGTCGTTGCGTGGCGGTGAGGCCGTCGCGCCAGCGGCTCCACACCCCGAGCTGGCCGGAGAGGAGGAACCGCGCGTCGCGGGGGTCCACCGCGGGCGCGCCTTCCCAGGTCTCGGTGGGGAAGAGCTGTTCGGCCAGGCCGAGCGCCAGACGCAGCGACGGCCCGATCATGAACCGGTTGGCGGTTCTGTGGAAACGCGAACGGTTGCTCATCCGGCTGCGGCCCTCTTCACCTCGGTGAGGAATCGGTGAGACGTCGTGGCGAACCGGCGCCGTGATCCGGTGGCAAGGCGCAGCCGTTCGTTGAGGACCGCCACATGGCCCGCCCGGTAGTCGGGGACGACGATCAACAGGTCGGATTCGCCGATGCTGCCCCGACGCAGCAGCTCGTTGGCCAGCCGCGCGGGGTCGGTGTAGTCCTTGACATCGACCCGCCAGGGGCGCCGGCGTCGTGGTGCTGTCACGTGCAGGTCGTACCGGTCGACGTACGGCCACAGTCTCGCGGTGACGCCCGGGATCATCTCGAGTTCGCGGTGCAGGCGGACCTCCTCACAACCGGGGATAGTCGAGTACCGCCAAGCCGGCCGGGTAAGGCACACCTGTCCCGCGACCGGAGCCGCAGTGGTGACCTGTGGTCCGCCCAACTGCGCGGCACGTCCGACGTTCCAGGCGCCAGCCACCGGTGCACGGCCCTTGGCCAACTTCACCGTGATCGAACCGCCGAGGGCCTTCGTGTGCGGCGGGTAGGCGCAGGCAAGCCGACCGAGTTGGTACCGCATCGGGTACCGGCACACTGGGCACCCGAACCAATAGTGCTCCCCCTCGTGCGCCACCCACGCCCACGCGGGGATCTCCTCGACCAGGCCCTCGCGGGGCAGCCCTGCGGCCTTGATCGCGTCGATCACCTCCGACATCTCACCCGCCGCGTGTTCGATGACGGTCCGTCGCGCCCGCCGGTACCCCTCCTCCGTGCCCGTCGCCAGCATCTGTCCGTAGAGCCAGCCCTGCACCTTCTCCGCGCTCAGACGCGGCACCGACCAACCGACGACATCGGAGGCCGTCATCGACGGCGCGAGGTTCTCCATCAGCAGGTCAGCGGCAGCAGCACTGAGCTGCCCGTCCTCCACCAACAAGACCTCGTCACACGCTTCCCTCAGCGCGTCCGGCAGAAGCCCGGACAGCGGGCCGGTCAACAGATCAGTGAAGGCCACCAGGGGCAGCAAAGGCTCACCGTGCGCCAGGTGCGCCAACGCGACCCGCCCATGCAGTTCAGCCACCTGCCGCCAGCGCTCGCCGGGCGGCCCCGGCGACATCCAGACACTGGCGGCCTGCGTCACCGTGGTCACGACTGTGTCCCGGCCGAACCTGGTCAGATCCGCCGTCATGCGTCACCTTCCTCCCCGGCCGCTCATCCTGGGCGACCCGCAACACCGCAACCGGACACCGTGTGCGGCCTGATCGACGTCCGCCGCGATCGCAGCGCACAACAGATCACGCCACACCGAAGGCGGCATGATCTGCGGGAACACACTCAGCGTCACCGAAGTGGCGTCGTCGCGCTCAAAACTAAAGCACAGATGCTAGCCTTCTGCACGCAGGTAAAGCATGAGGAGAGAATCGTGTCGAAGAAGATCCGGCCGGCAGCGTGGGCGGCGTCCCTGTTCGGCCGCGACGTGGCAACCACGCTGACGGAGGCCATCCCGTCGGCCATCCAGGCCGCCGTCGGACGGCAGATGGACGGCCACCACGCGGTCCGCCTGACGTCGCGCCACGCCTTCGGCGGAGGCTGGCCGGCGCGGTACGAGGAACTGGTCAACCACCTCGGTGAGGTCCCCGGCGCCCAGACGGTGCGCCCGCTGGGCAAGAGCTACCGCATCGTCGTCATCAACAACGTCGCCGTGCTGCCGGTGGAGTACGCGAAGGACCTCGCGACCGCCTACGACAGCCCTCGCGCCCTGAAGAAGATCAACAAGACGACGCTGGAGCTGGCGCGGCTCTTCGGCCCCAAACCCGATCATGAACAGCCGGCCTTCGAAGGAATGGAGTCCGAGTCGGACCCCCACGCCACCGACCTCCTGCGCGGGCTGGAACCAGACGGTATCGTGATCATCTACTACGCCGCGCACGAGCGGCACGGGCTGCTCAACATCGGATGGGGCCAGATCAGCGTGAGCCAGACCGGCACAGCGAGCTGGGTATCCGCACAACCCCTGCTCGTCCCGTCCGCAGACCCGATCCCCGGACTTCGCCTGGTAACCCAGCCGTCGGCCTCGACCGCGTCGCCGCGATTCGACCAGGCCGAGCTGGCCAGCCCGACGCTGCGCGCCCGTACCGCCGCCGAGCAGGCCACCGACAGCCCCGTAGCCGAACACAGCGACCACCAGCAGCGAAACGATGCCCGGAACTGACGAGCCCGATGACCTGTTCTCTGCCGGCGGCCTTCCCGTGGAGTCGCCCTCGGGGTCAGTCAGCGCTGTCGCCAGGCAGTTCGACTCGGCACGTCTGACACAAGCTCGCCAGCTCGCCGGGCTGACCAAGAAGGAACTCTCCGACCGGGTCGGGGTCAGCGCCGCGGCCATCGGCCAGTACGAATCAGGGGCGCGGCCACGACCCGAGATTCTGATCGCCCTCGCCGAAAACCTCGGCTACCCCGTCGGCTTCTTCCAGGTCGGGCGTCCCTACGCCCGCCTGGACTCCTCCGGAGCGCACTTCCGCCATCTCCGTGAGACACGCTCTTACCAGCGCGCCAAGGCCGTCTCCTTCACCGAGCAGGTCTGGGAACTCATCTACGCCCTCGAACGGCGCGTCTTCCTGCCCCACGTAGACCTTCCCGGGTTCGCCGGCGGGGAGATTCATCCCGGTGCCAGCCTTCCCACCGAGCCAGTCCAAGCCGCCCGAGCACTTCGCAAGCACTGGAATCTCGGCACCGCGCCCATTCCACACCTCGTGCGCACCCTTGAGGTCCACGGCATCGTCGTCGTCCACGCGCCAGCCGACGGCGACTTCCGTACCGTGGACGCCTTCTCGACCTCCCGGCTACCGCGGCCGTTCATTGTCATCAGTCGCGACCGATCGCATGATGTGTACCGGCAACGCTTCACCGCCGCGCACGAACTCGCCCACCTCGTACTCCACGCCGACGCCCTTCCCGGTGACTCCCGACATGAACGGGACGCTGACGCCTTCGCCGCTGAATTTCTCACTCCACACGACAGCATTACCCCACTTCTGCCGGCGAGAGTGAACTTCGCGGCGTTCGCTGAACTCCAGCGAACGTGGGGTACATCGATCCACAGCCTCATCTACCGCTGCCGCGAAGTAGGTCTCTACACCGACACCACTGCGACTCGCGCCTACCAACGCCTCAATCAGTCCAAGCCGGCCCTCGAACCCATCGACGGCTTCCCCGGCGAACAGCCGACCCTCCTCAGAAAAGCCTTCGAGCTAGCCACCGATCATGGGCTGACCATCACCGCGCTAGCACAGGAACTGCGCTGGCCGGTGGAACGCATCCGGCAGTTACTCGGTGCCGTCACTGACCGCCCAACGCTCAACCTTCTAGCCGGCGGCAAGGCGACGGAACCCATGAGACCGATGACCGATCGAGTCCGTCACCTGAAGTCCGTCATTGCCGACACAATGTAACGACCTCAACTGGACGACTTCCCCATCAGGGCCAGCACCTGGGGAACATGCTGGCTCTGGGCGTGATCCGGCAGTTCCGACGGGCCACAGCCCAGGTCGACACGCTGATGCAGATGGGCCGCTGGTTCGGCTTCCGGCCCGGATACCGCGACCTCGTCCGCCTCTACACCACTCCGGACCTGCATGACATGTTCGCCGCTGCCTGCCGGGACGAGGAGTTCCTCCGCAGGGAACTACGCCGATACGCTGGGTCGGCACCCGACGGGACCCACCTCACTCCACGACAGGTGCCACCCCTGATCGCCCAGCACCGCCCCGACCTGAAACCCTCAGCCCGCAACAAGATGTGGAATGCTCGGCTTGTCGCCAAAGCATCACCCGGCGCATCGATGGAGCCAGTGGCATACCCCAGGTCCGAGTCCAAGATGCGTGCCAACCTTGAGCGCTGGCTTCCGATCCTCGACGCCGCAACGAGGACCGAACGCTTCAACGTCCCGGCCACACGCAGGAGTTATGAGGCCCGGCTCGCCACCGTCGGCCACCGGGACCTCCTGGCTGTGCTGACCAGCCTCGACTGGCTCACTCCGGACACCTTCCAGCCTGAACTGAACTGGCTGCGAGGGCTCGCCCCCGGACAACTCGAGCGATGGATCGTCATCCTGCCCCACCAGGTCCGCTCCACGACACTGCGGACCGTTCTCGACCGAGGGCCGTACAGCATCTTCCAACGGACGAGGCAGGAAACCGGCTCATTCGCCGTCTTCAGCGAATCAATGCACCGCAACGCCGCGTTCCGCATCGCTGGAATACTAACCGATCACCCGGACCCCATCGCCGACTCCTTCAACGACGGCAGGACCGCCGCGCTCGTGCTGTACCCCGTCGTGGAGAAGGACGCCCTCGACGGAGAGACCAACGGACCAGTCGGACCCGGAAAGGTCACCATGGCCTGCCACTTCGTGACTCCATTGGGCACGGCACCAAGCGACGGCAAGCTCATCAAATGGGTCACAATCGACAGCAGCAACCCCACAGCGATCGTCGTCGAATCACCAGTTCCCTCAGCTTGAGCCCGGCCATCTGGGGCTGAGGGGGTGATCCGAGAGTGTTTGTCCACTGTGGGTTCGTGGGCGGTTTGGGTCCCTTGCCAGCAGGTCGGGGGGATGACGTGAAAGGTGAGTCCGTGTCGTAACCGGTGAGGTTCATCGGCGTTGTGATGTTCCCCGGGTTTCACGGAGTCTCCATCAAACCCGGTGCGGAACAACCACCCGCAACGAATCCGTGCGCTACCCGCCGCACCCCACAAACGATGTGCCGGCACAGATCCTGCTACCGCCAACCACGCACGAAGTCGCTAGGTGACGGATAAAGTTGGCTACCCGGATTTTCCGGACTTGGCCCGCTTCGAGGCTGCACGTTGGGCAACGATCCGGGCCCCCGTTCCGTTCATGCGCCACCTGGCAACCGGAAGGCTGACGTCGAACAGGTCGGCGACTTGCTCGTCGGTCCTGCTCTGCCTGGCCGCCTTGTACGCGGCGGCCAGGGGCAGAAGCAGTTCGGCTCCAAGTTCCTGCGCTTCCCACTCTTGATCTTTGCTGGTGGGGTTGGCGCAACCGCGGCGCCCCTCGGCGCTGAACATGACCCGGTCGAACTCGTGTTCAAGGAGGACGTGGGCCATCTCGTGGGCGACGTTGAATCGGCGGCGGCGGGGCAGGTGTGAGGTGTTCTCCACGATGAACTGGCCCGTTCCCGCAGGCACCAGCGCGGCGGACCAGGCATCCGGATGTTCCGCGGCGAAGAAGGTGACTGATTTCTCAGGACATCCCACCTCCGCGAGGCCATCCAAGGTGTGTACGGCGATGCCGTGCTCGCGAGCGAGTTCGTAGGGGCAGAGCCGATCGTATTCGGTGAGACCGAGGTCGGTCTTGCGGATGTCGATCGCTCGGCGCTGGATCTCAGCCTTGGGGAGCCTCTTGCCCACGTGTCACCGGCTCCGAGCCGCGCGTTGGGTCGCGTGCAGCTTCATGGCCGCTTCCAGCACGTTCTGTAGGTGTTGCTTCTCCTCCTCGCCGAGGTCTTTGCGAGCCCGAAGGAGAACGCCGACCTCGGCAAGCAGTTCCGGCTCCTCGCCCTGGCTGTCTTCCGTGTCGGAGATCCAGAAGGTTTCCGCTGGCATCTTCAGCCACTGGGTGAGGGTCATGAAGGCGTCGGCGTCCGGCCGGTAGCCGTTGGCAAGGCGGGTCATCGTGGAAGGGCTACATCCCACCTCGCCGGCGAGTTGTCGCCAGGAGAGGTTCTTGCTTCTGCGCGCGGCGTCGAGGGCGGCGTACAGCGCCGGCACGTTGATCCTGGTCTGGGCCATGGGCGGGGCATCTCCTCGCAGGTTGCGCGAACCACCTTTCTACCACCGTTCGACATGTCGAACACTCGCGTGGTAGCGTTGATCTCGTTCGACAAGTCGAACGATGTCCGACTCGTAGTACATCCACCGTACCTGCTGCGCTCCAGCCGCAGCAATGATCCGAGGAGATCAATATGACGACCAACGCTACCGAGAACGTCGACCAGATCCAGCGTCCGCCGCGGACTATCACGGTCTCGGTCAACAATCAGCCGGTGGAACTGCCCGAACGGCGGGTCATCGGCTTGGAGATCAAGCAGGCCGCCATCGCGCAGGGCGTCCACATCCAGGCCAACTTCCAGCTGTCGGTGAAGCGGGGCAACCGCTACGAGGTCATCGGTGACAACGACACCGTCGCGGTCCATCCCCGCCAGGAGTTCCTCGCGGTCGCGCCGGACGACAACTCGTGACCGAGCTGACCCCGGCGGTCACCACCGCGGTCGACGCCGTCCGGGAACACTTCGCCGGCAAGCCGGTCGAGGTGACCCCGGACGGCGCCGGCGGCGCCTTCGTGATCGTGCACGACATCGAGATCGGCCCGGATTTCATCCCGTCGACTACCTGGCTGGGCTTCCAGATCAACGCGGCCTACCCCTATGCGGATGTCTACCCCCACTACACCGGCAGGCTGACCCGCACCGACGGTCAGCCCCACGGGCCGGCCATCCAACAGATCGAATGGCAGAACCGGCCGGCCATGCAGCTATCCCGCCGCTCCAAGGGGTGGCAGGCCGGGATCGACAATGCCGCGCTCAAGGCCGAGAAGGTGATCACATGGCTCGTCACCCAGTGAACCCGCCGGCGGACGGTTGGAGCCTCACCGTGCCGGCTCGGCTGTGGGCCGACCTGTCCAAACACCTGTTCCGGGGCGACAGGGACGAACACGGCGCGGTCATCCTCGCAGGCCGCGCCGAGGGCCCGCGCGGGCCCCGGCTGCTCGCCCGCGAGCTGATCCTCGCCAAGGACGGGGTCGACTATGTGCCCGGTGAGACCGGGTACCGGGCCCTCGCGCCGTCCTTCGTACGCGACGCCGCAGTCCGGGCGCGGGAAGAGGGACTCGCCTACCTCGCCATTCATAACCACTTCGGCGGTGCCACGGTCGGCTTTTCCCGGGTCGACCTGGCCAGCCACGAGCGGGGCTACCCAGCGCTGCGGCAGATCACCGGCCAGGTCGTCGGTGGGCTGGTCCTCACTGCCCAAGCCGCCGCCGGTGACCTGTGGTTGCCCGACGGGTCCCGCGTCGACCTCGCGGAGGTCGTCATCCCCAGCGGCAATCTCATTCGCCTGCGGCCTCGCCCCGCCCGCGCCGGCACAGCCGAGCTCCTGCACGACCGCCAGGCGAGGCTCTTCGGCCAGCTCGGCCAAGAGTCCCTCAGCCGCCTGCGGGTCGCCGTCGTCGGCCTCGGCGGAGTCGGCAGCATCCTCGTCGAATTCCTCGCCCGCCTCGGCGTCGGCAGCCTCGTCCTGATCGACGACGACATCGTCGACGAGACGAACCTGCCCCGGCTACTCGCCGCTGAACGCGACGACGTCGGCCGGCCGAAGAGCCTCCCCGCGATTCGGAACGCCCGTCGGGCGAACCCGGACATCGGCCTTACGGTGATGGCGGAACGGGTCGAGACCAGCGGGGCGCGACAGTCGTTGAACTCCTGTGACTGGATATTCCTCGCCGCGGACAGCCACTCCGCCCGGTACTGGGTCAACGCCGCCGCCAACCAGTACCTGATCCCCACGACGCAGATCGGCGTCAAGATCCCCGTGAACGACGACGACATCGTCGGCCAGATCCACGCCGTCAACCGGTTCGTGGTCCCCGGAAGCGGCTGCATGTGGTGCAACGGCCTCATCGACCCGACCGAACTCGCGATCGACATGCAACCCGAACACGTACGGGCTGCCGCCCGCTACGTCGCAGGCGTTCCAGCGCCCAGCGTTATCGCCCTCAACGGCCTCGTCGCCACCGAGGCCATCAACCATTTCATGCTCGCCGTCACCGGCATGCACCACGACCCCGACGACACCACCTCCACGATCCATCTGCCGAGAGAACGCGCACGCGCTGGCCAGATGCCACGCCGCGACGAGGGCTGCCCATGGTGCTCCCGACACGGGCACCTCGGGCGCGGTGATGGCTTATCAGGGTAGTGGTGATCTTGTCGATGGTGAGGGTGCGCTGGTCGAGCGCGGGGCCGAGGTGGCCACGCCGCAACCTCGGCCTCCGGTCAACACATCGGAATAGGATTCGTCGGGTGACGCTCGACCTCACCGAGAAGCGGCCCGGACCGGGTGACCAGGTGACCCGGTTTCCGTTCGCCGAGAACAACGACTCAGCCCGAGCTGGTTGGACTACCAGTTGCTGCACAACGGAATCGTGGCGGGGTAGGACAGCATGGCGAGGCTCCCGGTCGGAGCTCGGCGTCTCGGTCGGCAGCCATCCTGTCTGGAGACTCGCACCCATCGATATCACCGGGCACCCACCAGCGCTACTCGGCGGCGGGTAGGCGGGGGGGCTCGCCGCCGGTTGCGAGGAAGATGGTCGCGATCTGGATGGCCGTGTCGGGCCGGAGCCGTAGATGCTCGGCGGGGTACTCGGTGGGTACTCCGCCGAGGTCGAAGCTGAGTCCGGCGGCCCGGGCCTCGACTGTCGGATCGTTGAGGTATGCGCCGTCGTCGGCGATGTGCACGGCGAAGCTGTGGGTGGGGTGGCCCAGGCCGATCTGCAGGCCGGGTGGTAGTTCGTCCGGGTCGTCGGTCGCCTGGCTGAAGATGGTGACCACGACGGGCTCTCCGGCCTGGTGGATCTCGTGCAGTACGGCGCTCAGGGCGGCGGGGGCGCTCAGGTCGACCTCGTGGTTGTCGCGGTGGTCGCCCCGGTCGTATGCCCACGTCACCTTCATGCGATGGCCTTTCCGTTGCCGGTGTAGGTACGCCACAGACGTACCTGCCCGTCATCGTCGCGTACGTACACGGTCAGCTCCGCACCGGACGGCAGCAGCCGGGAGAGGATCCTCTCGCAGCCGTAGGGCTCGTAGTCGCACGGCGGGTTGTTGGTCAACACGACCGCGTGCGTTACCTGTTCGCGGCGCATCCGGGCGGCGAGCTTGGCCTCCAGGTGGTCGGTCGTGGTGGCGATGAGCTTGTAGGCCGGTTTGAGGTCCGCGGCGGCTGCCGGGTCGCGGCCCGACCTCATGGGCACTCGTTCGCCGTTGATCAACGCCACACCGGACGTGGGGTCTTTCGCTCGCCGTGCGGGCAGGTCGCGGGCGGCCTCCGTCAGCCACCCCGGCAGCCGATCCGTTTCGGCCGGCGCCTGGGTTGGGCTCGCAGAGGTGTCGCTCGTGCCGGGCGGTCGGCTGACGCCGCCGCCCGTGGTCAGTTTCCCAGGTCACCGACCTGCCGGGCCTGCGCAAGTGCCGCTTCGACATGCTGGCGGGCCTCGCCTCCTCGGGCACTGACCGCGGCCAGTCCCTGTCCGACCTGCTGCAGGCGTGCCAGAGTCGGGCCGGGTTGCCCACCCCGCAGCGCCGCGGCGACGAGTCGCCGGGCTTCCTCGATGCCCGCTGCCGCCGCCTCGACCGCCCCGTCGACAGCGGCGAGGGTGGCGACCAGCGGCGTGAGCGCGGCGATGGCTTCCTGGGGCGACGGCTGTTGCGGCACCCCGGACACCGAGCGCGCCGCCTCGCCCATGATTTCGCCGACCGTGCTCAGCCGTGCGCGGACCTGCCCGACCTGCTCGCGTACGCGAGCCAGTCCCACCGCGATGCCCGCGAAGCCCGCCCCGACGGCCCGCGCCGCGATCTGCTCGACGGCGTGGTCGACCCCGGCAGCACCCTGCTGCGCGGTCGCCACGCCTTCGGCCATCGCCCGCAGGTCATCACCGATGCTGTCGGTCAACGACATGGTCCCGCCCTTCACCCTGTCGGCTCTTGCACCTCGATGAACCCTGGCACTCTAGAGATCGAGGTCGATAGGAACAACCGCACCCGGAAGACCGCGGCTGTGCCAGCGCGTAGGCGGGTCGCGGTTGCTCGACGCGCCTCGTTCAACCACGGACAACTGGAGCACCGGGGCGAGATCGCTGTCTACGGCGGGATGTCGAGATCGGTTGTCGGCTCTGTTCGACACCGCGTCCGAGGTCTGCACTGGCAGGGAGGCAGATGCCCCCCGTTGCGACCCCACCGCATCAGAGTCGGCAGGTGCCTGGGTTCAGTGTCGAACCGCTCGGCGATTGGCGCCGAGGCAGTCTGCACCGCGACGGCAGGCGGGATGGACGCACCGGAGACCAACAGCGGCTGCGTCGTTGAGGCCGGTAGTGGACGACGCAGATCGATTGGACCCGCGTGGCCGCGATGGCGACCCGACGCCATCGCGGCCACGCAAGGAGCGGACGGATGGGAAGGAGTGGCCTCCTCACACGTCCGTTCGCGTCACCGACCCGTCAGCTCTGTCGAAGGAGGCACGGCACCATGACCGACACGATCCCCGGTAGCCCGAGCACCGAGGCGGCCTACAGCGGCCCGGTCGATCTGACCCGCCCGCACTTCGTGGGCGTGGGCGAGCCGGTCCTGTCCGGCCTGGCCCGGCTGCTGGCCGAGCTGGGCCACCAGGTCAGCGGCAGCAACATACGCGAGTCGGCCACTTTCAAGGGGCTGCGCACGGCCGGTGTTCGGGTGCACCTGCACCTGGACGACGACGTGGCGCCTGTCGAGGGCGCAACCTGCGTGGTCTGCCCGGCGAGCGCGCAGAACGTGCTGGAGGTTCGGGCGGCGCGTGCCGCTGGCATCCCGGTGGTGCACCCGGCGCAGGTCCTCGACCGGCTGGCCGCCGGGCGGCAGCTGGTGGCGGTGGCCGGGTCGCACGGTAAGTCCACCACCTCCGGCATGCTGGCTCACATCCTGCGGACCTGCGGACAGGACCCGACCTACCTGATCGGCGCCGACCTGACCGGGCCCGGCTCCGGTGCCCAGCTCGGCCGGTCGAGGCTACTGGTCGCCGAGGCCGACGAGTCGGACCGCTCGTTCCACTACCTCACCCCGTCGATCGCGGTCATCACCAACGTGACCGACGCGCACCCGGAGAACTTCACCAGCCACGCCGACCTGCTGCGCGCCTACGTCACGTTCGGGTGCCGGACCGCAGTGAACGGCTTCCTGGTCGTCAACGCCGACTGCGTGGGCGCCACGGTGGCCGCCCAGGTCATCGCCGACGAGCGACCCGACCTGACGGTGCTGCGCTATGGGCGGGACCGGACGGCGGATGTCCGGCTCCTGGACGTGCACGCCGAGGGGTGGAGCGCGTCGACCACGGTGCGGATGCCGGATGACACACAGGTCCGGCTGACCCTGCCGACCCCGGCGGCGCATCACCTGGGCAACGCGGCGGCGGCCATAGCGTGCGCGGTGGCCCTCGGGCTCGACCCCACCGAGGTGGGCGGGGCGTTGTGCACGTTCGCCGGGGTGCGCCGCCGGTTCGAACATGTCGACACCCGGGCCGGGGTGACGGTGGTCGACTCCTACGCCGCCCATCCGCACGAGATCGCCGCCGACCTGGAAGCCGCGCGCACCCTGGCCCGGGGGCGGGTGTTCGTGGTGTTCCAGCCGTCCGGGTATGCCCGCGTCCTGGCCTTCGGGGAGCGGATCGGGAGGGTCCTAGCGGACCACGGCGACCACGTCCTGCTGCTCGATGTGCAGGGCACCGTGCCGGAGGGCCGGCCGGCAGCGGACCTTACCGCCGTCATGGCCCAGCTGCGCGACGGTGCCTACTGCCTGCCCATCGGGCCCGACCACGCGGCCCGGGTGATCGCGCGGATGGCCGGACGTGGCGACCTGGTGCTGACGATGGGCACCGGTGACGTGACCAGCTACGGTGCGGCGATCCTGGACAAACTGAGCTGCCGATCCGAGGTGACCCTGTCGGCCTGATCTTCTTCCGTCAAGGGCTGACGCTGCCGGGTCACTCGACCGTCTGCTGGCCCGGTGAGCAGTCCCGCGCTGTTGGTTACCTTGACCTGGGTCCAGTCGCCCAGGGGCCGCCTGCAGCAACTCCACGCCTCGGACACGTCCGCCGTGCGGCCCACAGCCATGCCGCCCGCCGGGTGTACTCGCCGATCGCGACCAGCCGCCCGGCTCTGGTCCAGCGGCCTGCTGCCCGATCTGCCGGCGCACCTGCGGGAAGGGTGCTCACCCAACTCGGCCATCTCGCCGAGCACTGCGACCGACCGCCGGCCGTCGCTGGCCTTCGCGTGCGACGCCCGCATCGCGGGGCGCATCGCACCCAGCACAGCGTTGCGGGCGCCGTTGACAGCGGCCCTCCGGCCGGCCGGGGCGGGTGGTAACGGTGTCCTGCCCGGAGACGCTGCCCGGCCGCCGCCTCGATCGGGTGTCCCAGCTTCACAGAGCGGCGGACGCCTGACGCGGCTCGTACGGGCGCAGTCCTCCTCAGGGCCATGAAGGGCTGCAGAGCCTCGCGCCCGGCTCGAAGGGCTGCCGGTGCCGTTACAGGTCGATGGTGGCGGTGACGAGGTGGTGGTCGGATGGGTACGGCGGCCCGTCGGGGATGTGGACCTGGTAGCTGCTGGGGATGACGTGTGGGCGCATGGCGTTGTTGACCAGCAGGTAGTCGATGAGGTCAGGGCCGCCTTCACCGGGCTTGTCGATGATGGTGGGCGCGATGACGAAGTCGGGGTTGGCGAGCCAGGCTAGTTCGGCGATGGCGTGGTAGCCGGCGCCGTCGAGTCGGCGGTTGCTGATCGGGTCCCATCGGCCGATGAGGTGGTCGAGGGCGTCGGTGTCGGCTTCCCAGTGCCCTTCGGGGGTGCCGTCGTCGATCCGTTTGCCTTTGTGTGTGCGGATGTGGTGGTTCGCGGCGTGCCAGTCTCGTTGGGGGAAATGCGGGCCACTGGCGGTGGAGTTGAGGTCGCCGCCGCCGATGAACGGGAGCGGGTCGTTGCCGTAGCGGTCGAGCAGTTTCGCCTCTTCCAGGCGGGCGGAGCCGCTGCGGGAGTTGAAGTGGGCGACCCAGGCGCCGAACTCGGCACCGGTGGTGTTGACCCGGAACCGGCCGACGTTGCGTTTGTCGGGGAAGACGTCGGGGTCGTGCGGGTCGTCGCCGGGCCAGGCCAGGTGGGTGACGAGGTTGGCGTTGTAGAAGATGGCTGGTGGGATGGGTCCGTGCTGGCTGGTGCCGAGGAGCCCGGCGTAGGGGGCGTGGTGGACGTCGGTGAGGGCTTTCTCCGCCAGGCGTAAGCCTTCGTGCTGGTTTCGCCGGTAGTGCTTGGCTTCGCAGAAGAGGATGATCGCGGGCGGAACGTCCAGGGTGGCGAACGTCTGTTGCAAGGGCCGCATGTTGAAGGTGCCGTCGCGGTAGCCGCCCGCCTCGTAGTTGTAGGTCGCAATCAGCAGGCGCGTCATCAGCGGGTCCCTTCGGATGTGGTGGATGGCGAGTGCTGGTGCCGGTGTCCCGCCGGAAGGAGCGAGACGTCGGGCTGCAGGCGTGGAGCCGGCCCGCCTGGACGGCTCGGTGCGGGACGGGGTTCGGTGGGTTCGTTGTCGTCGCTTGTGCGGCCGGTTCGGCTTGCGGTGACCTGGTGCATGCCGGTCCAGCCGCTGGCGATCTCCCATTGCATCCCGATCGCATCGAGTGCGGCGACCCGGTCCGGGGGGAGTTTGCCGTCACGTCGCGCGATGCGCTGGGCATGGATCCACCGGGATAGGTCGATGTCGTCTTCGCGGTGGCCTCTGCGTGGGTGCAGGTGTCCTTCGCGGTGGGAGAACGTGGTGGCGGTGGCGAGGTTGCGGTGCCAGGCGGCGTCGCGGATTGACCATTGCATGCCGAGTGCTTCGAGGCTGCGTGTGCGGTCGTCGTTGAGGCGTCCGAGTCGGTGGTCGGTGCGTCGGGCGGCGAGCCAGTCGTAGAGGTTGATGCCGTTGACGGTCGTGCCGTAGGGGACCCGGATGTGGCCGTGGGTGGCGTGGAAGTGCTGCAGGGCCGTGAAGCCGTCGTGGTAGGAGGGGCGTTTGACGGTCCAGTCGATCCCGAGGGCGGTGAGGGCAGCGACCCGGTTGTCGGGAAGGGTGTTCTTGCGGTGGTAGCCGCGTTGTTGTCCTATCCAGAGGGCGAGGTCGAGTCCGTCGATGACATGGCCGGTGGGCACGTCCAGGTGGCCGTGTTCGGCGCGGAACGCGGTGGCGGCGGCGATGCCCCGCTCCCAGGCCCGCGTCATGGGTGTCCAGTCGAAGCCGATCTCGTTGAGGTGCTGGACCCGGTCCTGTGGAAGCCGGCGTGCCTCGTACTCGGCACGCTGCCGCGCAATCCAGCGTTCCAATCGCACCCCGTGGCGTACGTGGCCGACGGGCACCCGCAGGTGTCCGTGGTCGGCGTGGAACGCGCGCAGGGCGGCGTACCCGACAAGCCACTCCGAGGTGGTCTCCTCCAGCACCCGCACGGTGAGGGTCCGCAGCAGGTCCTCGGAGGCGTAGCCGTCGGGAAGGCGGACGAGCAGATGCGGCGGCAGCGCCGCGGCCCCCGTGGACGCCTTCGTGCGCTGGGTGTCGAGCTCGGCGGCCAAGCCGTTGTCGTGGGCGCGCAGCGCGCGCAGCACCTGCAACAGGGTGGTCCACTCGGCCAGGTCCGCGGCGAGGTCACGGGCGGTCTCGACCGGATCGTCAGGCAGCAGGACCGGGAGCAGGATCGTGGCGATGCCGGACCCGGCGGGGTTGCGGCGCAGTGCCCGGCCGACGGCCTGGATGACGTCGGACTCGGACTCCTTCGGGGCGGTGAAGACGACGGCGTCGACGGCGGGCACGTCGACGCCCTCGCCCAGGCACCGCGAGTTGGAGATCACCGTCCAGCCGTCCTCGGGCGGGTCGGCGAGGTTGGCCAGATGGATCTGCCGCTGCGTCATCGTCTGGGTGCCGTCGACATGCCCGACCGTCAGGCGGCCCTTGGGACGGTCCTGCTCAGGCAGGGCAGCCAAGGCTGCCGGCAGAGTACGGGAGAACTCCTGGGACTGGGCCACCCGTGGGGTGAACACCAGCACCCGGCGAAGACCGAACTCGGCGGCAGCGCGGGCGAGCGCGGTCTGCACCACCGCGGTGCGCAGCGGCGCCGCGCCGGCACGCACGACGGCGTGGGGGTCGAGGCGACGCAGGGTCGACAGCGCTTCCTCGGAGGTCACCCCGATCACCACGATGCGGTAGTCCTCGAGCCAGCCATCGGTGATCGCGCTCGCGAACGGGTAGCTGTAGTGGACCGGGCCGAACACGTCCGCGTCGTCCATCGACAACACGTCCTCACCGCCACGGCCCGCGCGGCGTCGTGCGCTGAGGACCCGTGGTGTGGCGGTCATGTACAGCCGCCGGGTGGCCGGCAGGTGCTCGTCACGGTGCACCAGGGCAACGTGTTTGCCGGGCCATCCGGCGGTGTGGTGCGCCTCGTCGATCACCAACAGACTCGCGGCGGTGTCCGTGGCGTGCAGCCCCGCGCCCACCAGAGCCGCGGAAGCATGAGTTACCAGGATCAGCCGCAAACGGCTGGTAGGAGTTCGCCGGACCCAGTCCGCGATCTCGCCCGGCCGCGTGGTGACCGGACACTGAAGGTCGGTCGTGCGCACCGCCGTATCGGCGACGGTGTCATCGCTGCACACCGCGAGTACCTGCACCGCCATGCCGGCAGCGGCCCACACCGCCAGGGTCTGCGCGAGCAGGGGCAGCGACGGGCAGGCCACCACCACCAGCCCGGTCGGGCAGAGCCGGACGGCGGCGTGCACCGCGACAAGGGACTTGCCGCTACCGCAGGCCGCCCGGAACTGGCCGCGACCACCATCGGCCTGGCCCTGCACGATCGCCTCGACGGCCTCCTGTTGGTAGTCCCGCAGAGGCGGCAGCTTCTCGACCGCTGGTGAGTCCTTCACCTCAGGGCTCTCCTACAGCGCGTTCCGGCTGATGGCGTGCGGGGACCGTGCCGCCCCGGCGCGGCCGGGTCGACGCCCTGATCCGGGTGCGGGGAGCCGCCAGGGGGTCGAGGATCCGGATGGGCGCTTTCACCGCTCACTGCTGTGAGGCGTTGCCCTGCGCCTGGCCGGAGGGTGGGGTGTTGGCAGCCGGCCGCCGGTGTGTGGGTGTCCGGGGTGCGGCGGCTGTCGACGTAGAGCCGGTAGCTGGCGGCATCGGCGACGATCACGTCTGTGGTGTCGGGTCCCAGGCGCGGGTCCTGGGGTGGGATGGGGCCGGTGATGGTGCTGTGGGCGGCGAGGAGGACGCCGCTGTGCTCGTCAATGGTGAGGATGTCGCGCCTTGGCACGCCGGAGCGGTCGGTGTACGGGAGGATGACGTCCATGCCGGGGCGCTGGACGCGGTCGGTGACGTCGGTCTGCGCGAGTAGGCCGGGTTGCGCCGCGAGGAGCCGCAGGACCGCGGCCCGGACTGGGCGGGTGGGCGCGTGGCGTTCGTAGAGCATCGCGATGCCGCCGACGATGTCCTGGGGACGGGTCTCGCCGGGACCGGCCGCGATGAGCAGGTAGGTGCGTAGGGCAGCGGGTTGTCTCGGTGGTGGCTGGTCGAACCGGTCCCCGGTCTGGCCTGTCCAGCTGCTGTCTCCGCCGTCGGGGATGCAGCTTCCGCTGTCGACGTGCACGCTGATCTGCCGGCCGTCGGCGGCGTCATCGGTGCGCCACAGCTGGTCGGCGCGGACCCGTTCGGGCCACCCGGTGGGGCCGGGTGGCCCGATGACGTCGCGGTACCAGGTGCGGCGTTCGACGTACTGGTAGTCGCCGCTGGTGGTGTCGGCGGGCGCGTCGCCGAGGGTGTTGGCCAGGCGGGTCAGGACCGGTCCGGCCGGGACCGGTGGTGTGTTGTTCGGGGGCGTCGTCGGAGACGGCGGGTCGGGGTTCACGCCGTCGGAGGGGCCGGCACAGGCGGTGAGAAGAAGTGACGCCGTGAGCAGCAACGCGCCGGTACGGGTGCGGGTCACCGCATGGCCTGGGCCGTGTCGATCGTGGGGTCCTCGGAGCGGTCGACGATGAGGGTGTACAGGCGCAGGCGTGGTGCGTCCTTGGCCATGCGGGGTGGCGGGCCGAGGTCGGTGCTCTCGTGGGCGAGGACCCCGCCGGCCCGGTCGATGATCAGGGTGTCGCGGGCCTGCTGGTGCTCGACGGCGACGGCGATACCGGCCCGGCCGGCCCGGTCCGCGACCGTGCCATGGCAGATAACGGCCTCGGCGGTGGCAAGGAGCCGGAGCAGGGCGATCCGGGTGGCCGGGGCGGGGTGTTGGGTGAGATGCACGTCCGCGACCGCACGGATGATCCACTGCGGGCCCATCTCGGGCGGCTGCACCGTGGCGAGGTGGGCGGCGAGGGTACTCGGGTCGGTGGGAGTCGGCTCGGGTAGCGGTGCCGGAATTCCGCCAGCGGGATGGTCAGTGACGGTGTGGCCGGCGGAGCCGGGTGTGGTGCTGACAGTGCGACCAGATCCGTCGGCGGCCCGCCACTGCCAGGTCTCGGTGGTGACGATCGTGCGGCTGCTGGTCCCCGACGGGATCATGGTGTCCTGCGCGGCCCAGGACCGAGTGTGTGTGCGGGTGTACGCGGCGGGGCTCGCCGGGGTGGCGTTGACCGAACGGCTGGCGTCGGCCGCCGTGGCGAGCGTGTCAGCCAACTGCGCGAGGCACGGTGCGGTGATGACGGCTGCGGCCGGCGTGCCGGCGGGGACGTTGTTGAGGCCTGCGGGGATCACCGCCGGCTCTACGCCTGGGCGGTCGCCTCCGGTGCGGACCGGGTACGCGATAACTGCCGTCGGGGCGATGGTGACGGCGACCAGGGCGACCAGCAGTGGCGGACGCCACGGGTTGCCCCTGCGCCGGTGCAGGGTCTGCGCGTCGAGTGGAGTCATGGCTGTTGCCTCATCGTCGGTTGTCTGGACGTGACGGAGGAGCGATCGAACACTGCGGGGCTGGCCGGGTCAGCTAGCCGCGACTGCGTTCCGGGGGTGCCGGAGAGAGAAGCTGCAGGAGGTCGCGGATGGCGTGGGTGACGGTGGGATACGAGGGCACGGTTGGTGGTCGCGGCCGGTTGGCCGCCGGCTGGCGGGTGATCCAGATCGGGACCATGCCGGCGGCGATGGCGCCTTGGACGTCGGCGTGCCAGCTGTCGCCGATGTGGAGACACCGTGCGGGGTCGACGTTCAGCGCTCGGCTGCACGCGTGGAAGAGTCCGGGGTCGGGCTTCGCGAGGCCGATGTCCGGACCGCAGATGATGGCCGTGACGAACTCGGTGAGAGCCGCCTTGTCCAGCTTCCGCTGGACCGAGGAACGGTGCCCGTTACTGCAGACCGCTACCGGCGCCAGGTCGGTCAGCTCTCGCAGGAGACTGCGTAGTTCCGGGTCCGGGGCGATCATGGCGAGTTGGGCGGCGACGCAGGTGCGCACCAGCCGGTCCAGGTCGCTGGTGTCCAGCGTGACGCCCACGCTTCGGAGAGCCGTCCGCCAGACGCGTCGACGAAGGTCTTGCAGGCCGCCGGTGCCCGCTGCCGCGGGATGCCGCCAGTGGGTGACGAATGCCGCGTGGTAGGCGTCGATCAGTGCGCCTGGGTCGACGCGGGAGGTGAGGGTGGCCGCGAGCTGGGCTCCCGCCCGCACGCCGTGAGCCAGGCTGGTGCTGGTGTCGATGAGTGTGTCGTCCAGGTCGAGGCTGATGGCCGCGAGTGGTCGTGGCGGCGTCGTGCCGAGTCGCGTCTGCAGGTATGTCGCCAGGACCGGCAGCGTGTCGGTGGGCTGGTCGCTGACGAGGGTGCAGGAGGTGGTCAGCATGCGATGGACCCCGGTGCGCTCGTTCCTGCCCGCGGCGTGGGCCTCGCCTCGCCACGCTTTCGCCTCCGCTGAGGGACGGAGGAGTGGAACCGGGTTGACCAAAGTTGTTTGGTGGCGCCGAGGGCGTGTTCGGCCAGTCGGAGGAGTTGGATGTCCGAGGTGCCGGCAGGGGCGAAGATGTGCAGAGCGTCGCGGAAGTAGCGCTCGATGGGCGACTGGGCGGGGTGAAGGCCGTGCGCGGCGTGGATCTCCATCGCGGCGCGGGCGGAGTCGATCGCGTGTTCGGCGTTGATCAGTTTGGCGTTGACGAGTTCCGCGTCGCAGGGTTGCCCGCTGTCGAGCAGGTGTACGGCGTGGTAGGCGGCCAGGCGGGCGACCATCAGCCGGGACTGCATGGCGCCGATGCGCTGTTTCACCGTGGGTAGGTCGGCCAGGGGTTGGCCGTAGCGGCGTTGGCTGGTCGCGTAGGCGACGGTGGTGTCGAGGACGGCCTGATGGATGCCGAGGGCGACAGCGGCGAGGTTGGGTCTGCCGTACAGGACGCTGGAGGAGTACGCCACGTCGAGGCCGTCGCCTTCGGCGCCGAGCCGGTTCGCCGCCGGGACACGGCAGTTGTCGAAGACGATCTCGCCAAAGCTGAAACCGTGCAGGCCCATGCTCGGCTGGTGCGCGGTGAGACGCACGCCGGGCCGGTCGGCTTCGATGAGGAAGGCGGACAGCCCGCGGGTGCCAGGGCCGGTGCGGGCCACGACGCCGTGCAGATCGCCGATGTGGCTGTTACCGACGAAGGTCTTCGTGCCGGTGATGACGTAGTCGTCGCCGTCGCGCACGGCGGTGGTGGTCATGCCGAGGACGTGGCTGCCGGATCCGGGTTCGGTGACGGCGATGGTCGGCAGGCAGTCGCCGGCGGCGATGGCGGGCAGCCAGGTCTGTTTCTGCGCCTCGCTGCCGAAGTGGATGATCTTCGCGGTGCCGAGGTGGGACGCCTGAAGCATGGCGCCCATGGCGGCCGAGACCCGGGACAGTTCCTCGATGATGAGCGTCTTGGCGAGGTGACCGAGTCCGAGGCCTCCGTAGGTGGGGTCGATCGTGGCGCCGAGCCATCCTTGGCGGGCGATCTGCCGGGACAGGTCCTGCGCCACGCTGCGGTCCGCCTCCAGCTCTGTGATGCGGGGCCGGACCTCGGCCTCGGCGAACGCTCGGACCGTGTCCCGCAGGCGGGTGTGGCGGGGGGTGAGGTGGTAGCCGTTGACCATCTGCCGCTCTCCTCGTGGGTCGCCAACGGTGTCCGTCGGTGGGGCGGTGGGTAACGCCACGGGCAGGGCCGTGGCGGGGTCACCAGCAGTTCCTGGAATGTGAGCTGCCGGCCTGGGCAGCGAGGCGACGAAGGATGTCTTGTGCGCGGGGGCGCGATCAGGGGGTGTCGGGCTGTGGGCCTGGTTACCGGGGGTGGTGTTCTCGCTGGCTGATCCGTGCGGACAGCTCGGCCGCCCAGGTCTTGATGGTGGTGAGTCCTTGCTGTCCCCAGGTGCGGGATTCGGTGCCGACCACGCAGATCGTTCCGAGGGTGGTGCCGGTGTGGTCGATGAGCGGGGCGCCCATGTAGGTGCGGATGCCGAGTTGGTCGACGACCGGGTTGCCGGCGAACCGCGGGTAGGAACAGACGTCGTCGAGGACCAGTGCACGGCGCCGGTGCACGACGTGCGGGCAGAATCCCTGGTCTCGTGACATCCGGCGACCGGGTTCGAGGGGCGTGGCCGCTGCCGACACGCCGGGCTGCGTGGTCCGGCCGGTGTAGAGGCCGGCGAAGAACTGGCCGTTCTCGTCGAGGAAGTTCACCATCGCCCACGGCATCTCCGTGACGTCGGCGAGGTTGCGGGCGAAGTCGTCGAACTCCCGCTCCGGTCTGCCGAGGCCGAGCGCCCGCAGCCGGTGAAGCCGCTGGGGCGCCTCCGGGTCGGGCGGAGTCAGGGGTGGGGGTTCGAAGTTGTCGCTGGTCATGCGCGATCACCTACCTCGGTTGATGCGGAGTTGGCGTGTGTGGGAGAGGGAGCGGCGAGCAGGTGCCGCACGAGTGTCACCAGGACGGTGGTCGCGGACCGCCGGTCGCGGGCGTCACACGTCACGATCGGTGCCGCGGGCGGCAGGCTCAGGGCTTCGCGCACCTCCCGCGGGTCGTGCCGGTAGGCGCCGTCGAACTCGTTGACGGCGACCAGGAACCGCATGCCGCGGGACTCGAAGAAGTCCACGGCGGCGAAGCAGTCCGGCAGGCGGCGGGTGTCGACCAGCACCACCGCGCCGAGGGCGCCGTGGCTCAGTTCGTCCCACAGGAACCAGAACCGGTCCTGCCCGGGCGCGCCGAACAGGTACAGCACGCTGTCGCGGTCGATGGTGATGCGACCGAAGTCCAGGGCCACCGTGGTGGTCGTCTTCGCCGCTATCCCGGCAAGGTCGTCGGTGCCGACGCTGGCAGTGGTGAGCAGCTCCTCGGTCCGAAGCGGCGGGATCTCGCTCGTGGCCGTGATGAAGGTGGTCTTCCCGACCCCGAACCCGCCGGCGACCAACACCTTGAGCGCGCTCGGCGCCCAGTCAGAGTCGCTGTTGGAGGCCGACAAGGAGCTTCTCCAGGATCGATCGGTCAGTGGGGTCGGCGGCCGGGCTGGGTGGGCGGGTCAGGACCGCGCCGACTGCGACAAGGTCCGACAGCACCACCTTCGTGACCGCGGCCGGCAGCCTCATCCGGGCGGCCACCTCGGCGACCGTGGTCGCCACGCCGCACAGGCCCAGCG
Organism: Micromonospora sp. DSM 43699; assembly: GCF_055517075.1. NCBI lineage: Bacteria > Bacillati > Actinomycetota > Actinomycetes > Micromonosporales > Micromonosporaceae > Micromonospora > Micromonospora sp. DSM 43699. The sequence goes on along the minus strand of NZ_JBTMMT010000024.1, from coordinate 23,690 downwards.
CCACGTCGTGGTCCGGCTCCAACCGCCCTCGGGGACGCACGCCCGTGGCGACCACCCACGACAACAGGTCCATCGCCGTGGTGGGGCGGGTCCGTCCCGCGCTGACCGTGTAGGGGCGCACCAGGCGCCCGGCCGCCTCGTCGAGCCACGTCTCTCGATGCGCGCTGCGGGAGGTCATGACAGGACGGGAGACGGTGCGCCGCTCCGGGCCGGTGTCGCCAGATACGGTCGGACGCTCTTGACCATCTGCGACATCTCGTAGCCGAGCACGCCGACGTCGGCCTGGCGGCCCGCCAGCACCGCCAGCACCCCGCCTTCGCCCGCCGCCGTGACGAACAGCAGCGTCTCGTCGAGCTCGGCCACCACCTGCCGCACACCAGAACCGCCGCTGAACATCTGTCCGGCGCTACGGGTCAGGGAGAACAGCCCGGAGGCGATCGCCGCCAGGTAGTCCGCGTCGTCGTCGGCCAGTCCGTGAACGGCGCGAGGCAGACCGTCGGCGGACAGCAGCAGCGCGCTGCGGGTGTGCGGCACCCGCTCGACCAACCCGGACAGCAGCCACGCCAGTTCCTGGCCAGACGTACCGGTCATCGCAGACAACTCCTTCTCCTATCAACAGTCAGTGGCGCGGGACAGCACGCGGGGCGGGCGGCTCGCCGCTGCCGGAACTAGCCCCGCGCAGGAAGTCGGCCATCAGCATCGGGTCATGATCACCAGCCCGCTGGTTCACCGCCCCCGGGCGGCTCCGCCCCAACGGGGCCGCCAGATGCGCCTGCCGCGTCCGGCGCGGCAGCAGCGGACCCGCAGCGCCGGCTTCCCTGGGCACCTGTCCGACCGCGGCACCGTCACGGAGCGCGGGCGCCGTCGCAGACGAGGCGACCCGTGTCAGCGCTGGCGGCGGCGCAGGCGGGTGGTGGCGAGCGCCGACGGGCGACGGCGAAGCACCTGCCACCGGCGAGGACGCGGTCGCCGTCCCTGTCGGCTCGCCGCGCGGTGGCATCCGGCCGGCCTCCACAGCCGGCGGTTGCCCGGGGGCAAGGTCCCCGAGCAGCGGCGTCGGCAGGATCACCACCGCCTGCAGGCCGCCGTAGACGTTGCTCTGCAGCTTGACGGTGATGCCGTGCCGACGGGCCAACGCCGAGACCACCCACGCCCCGATACGGCCGTCGCGCAGCAGGTCACCGACGTCCACCCGGCCCGGGTCCGCCAACAGCGCGTTCACCCGGTCCTGCTCCGGATGCGGCATCCCCAGACCGCGGTCGTCCACCTCAACCGCCACGCCGACTGCCACCCGCCGGGCACGTACCGTCACCTCAGTGTGGGGAGGCGCGAACGCGGTCGCGTTCTCGACCAACTCGGCGAGCAGGTGCACCACGTCGGCGCCCGCGTGGCCGCGTACCGTTCCCTCGACCGGAGGCACGACCCGCACCCGCGCGTACTGCTCCACCTCGGCAATAGCCGAGCGGAGCACCTCGACCAGCGGAAGGGGACGGCTCCACTGCCGCCGCGGCACCGCCCCACCGACCACGGCGAGGTTCTCCGCGTAACGGCGGATTCGGGTCGCGAGGTGGTCGACCTGGAACAAACCCTTGAGCAGGTCGGGGTCCTCGACCTGTGCCTCCAGGACATCCAGCAGCTGGATCTCCCGGTGCACCAGCCCTTGCAGCCGACGGGCGAGGCCGACGAACACCTCCACCTGCTGCCCGGCCATCGGCTGGCCAGCGGCAGGTGAGGCGCCCACCATGGTGCGCACATGCGCTCGGGCGAGTCGATGAACGCACACGGCCGCGCCGGCAGTGATCGCCATGCTGGCCGCCGCCGCGCACACCAGGGCGAGGCCGGCCGTCGTCGGAACAGGCCCCGGTGACTGCGCAAGTGCCCATGTCGCCGTGCCCAGGGCGATCGCCACCACCCCAGCGGCCAGTGCCACACACACCCACACCAGGCGAGCGGGCAGGCCAGCCACAGACGGACCTCCGTCCGACGCGTCGAGTCGCACCCTGCCTCCCTGAGTTGACGTCGTTGGCGGCTCCGCCGACGGTGGGGACCCGGGCGGGCTCTGGCAGTAGCTGTCCAGCGCCGGACCTAATTGGCCGTGGCGTCGTGGTGATCAATGCCGCCGGAGTTCAGTCTTGGTCGGCGATGGGGCGTCGAACATTGTCGACGCGAGGAATTAGCGCGGATTCCGGCGGTCGCGGCTGACCTGGTCGGTGTCGGTTATCGGCGTCGAGGGTGTTCGACACGAGTAGATGCCGGCCTACTGGACGAGGGAGTCCGCGAGGTAGGCGAGGCGGTTTCGGCGCCTCCTGCGAGCGGGTCGGCGCTGGGAGGGTTCATGAGTAAACGTCTGGTCGTCGAGACCCACGCCAGTTCCTGCTACTTCCGCACGTCCGTCGACGACGGTGAGCGCAAGGCGCTGGTGCAGATCACCGAGCGGTGCAACCTGCACTGCGCCCACTGCTTCGTGTCCTCCACCGAAACCGGCACGGACATCGCGCTCCAGAAGATGGTCGAGGTGGTGCTGCCCCGGCTGCGGCGGGCCCGGGTAACCCGGTTGACGTTGACCGGCGGCGAGCCGTTCGCGCACCCGCACCTACTCCAGATCTGCGCCGCGGCGGCGCGGATGGACCTACCCGTCAAGATCTGCACGAACGCCACCCAGACCAGCGACGAACAGATCAGCACCCTCGCCGAGCTGGGCAACGTGCGGGTCAACGTCAGCTTCGACGGATTCCGCCCCGCCTCGCACGGCCGGTTCCGAGGCAACCGCGACTCCTTCGCCATCACCCGGGACACCACGCGACGGTTCGCCGACGCGGGCCTGCTGCACGGGATCCTCTCGACGCCCAACGTGCTCACCCGCCCGCAGGAGTTCACCGAGCTGTGCGCGTTCGCCGCCGACCTGGGCGCGGCGTACGTGCTGATGAACCCGCTGTCGAGCTTCGGCCGGGGCGTGAAGTCCCACGGACGGCTCGCCGCCCCGGAGCAGACGATGCGGGCCATCGCCGCCGCCACCGCGCCCCTGGCCGACCGGGTCGAGCTGGTGCCGATCCGGTTCCCCAACGACACCCGGCCGTTGTCCGGCTGCGACGCCGGCACCCTGATCTACGTGTTCGCCAACGGCGACACCGCCGTCTGCCCCTACCTCGTCTTCGCCGCCCGCACACCCCAGTCCCCACACGCCGACCGCGAGTTCCTGGTCGGCAACATCCTCGACGGGGAGATCGCCAACGCCCTCGACCGGTACCGCTTCCACGACCGCTACCAGGTCGGCGCCAACACGACCTGCGGGACGTGCGCGGTCAACGACTCCTGCGGCAAGGGCTGCCCCGCCGCAGTGATCGCCGCCGGCCAACGCATCGGCGCCCCGGACACCGAGCAGTGCCCGCCCGAGGCGATCCGGCTCCCGCTGATCCCGATCTCACCCACAGGAGCCTGACCTGCCATGTTGATCGTTGTCGAGGGACCCAACGGCGTCGGCAAGACCACCATCGCGGGACTGCTGGCCCAGCGGCTACGCCACCGTGCAGGTCAACCCGTGCACCTGACGACCGAGCCCACACGCACCCGCCTGGGGAACCTGCTGCGCGAGGCCGAGGCCGTCATCCACGGACGGGCCCTCGCGCTCGCGATCGCCGCCGACCGCACCATGCACGTCGAGGACGAGATCATCCCCGCCCTCGACGCCGGCGGCATCGTCGTCACCGACCGGTACGTCCAGTCCTCGCTGGTGCTGCAGCGCGTCGACGCGGTCGACCTCCGCGAGATCTGGAGCTACAACCGGTACGTCCTGCAACCGGCCATCTCCCTCTACCTGGTCGACGACCCGCAGGTCATCGCCGGCCGGCTCGCCGCGCGCCGACGGCTGACCCGGCTGGAGGCCACCGGCACACCCGAACGCGAGTTGCAGCTCTACCAGCAGGCGTTCGACTTCCTCGACCGCCAGTCGTGGCACCAGGCGATCATCGACTGCCGCGGCCGAAACCCCGAGCAGGTTGTCTGCGCCGTCCTCGACACGCTGGCCCCGTTGCTCGCCCGCACTCCTGCGGCGTGAAGACTCGACGCCGTGTTGTCGATCCTGACCCTGAACATCCAGGCCACCTCCCGGCGGCGCGCCGACGCGCTGCTGCGGTGGCTCTCCGGCCGCCCTGAGCAGATCCTCCTGCTGACCGAGACCAGCGGCGGCGACGGCACCGCCCACCTGCTCGACTGCTTCCGCCGCGCCGGCTGCCAGGTACACCACCCACCCCTGCCCGGCGACCGCGGCGCGGCGATGATCAGCCGTGTCCCCATCACCGTCCGCCCGGACATCACCGCCGGGCTGAGCATCCCGGGCCGGGCCGTCGCCGCCACCGTCCACACCGACCCACCGGTCACCGTCCTCGGCGTCTACGTGCCCTCCAGCGATCGCGCAAAGGCCAAGGTCGAACGTAAGCGGGCCTTCGTCGCCTCCCTCGTCACCGTGATCGGTGACCTGACGGCCAGCGAGCGGGCGCACCTGGTGCTCGGCGGGGACTACAACGTCATCCCCCGCGAACACAAGCCCACCTATCCCGGCGTGTGGCTGCCGTTCGAGTACGAACTGTTCGACGCACTGACCGCCGCCGAACTCACAGACGTACACGACCATCTCGCCCCTGGAGCACAGCAGCACAGCTGGTTCGGCCGGGCCGGCAACGGCTACCGCTTCGACTACCTGCACGTCGGCACGGCACTGCGCGACCGGCTGTGCGGCGGCAGCTACCTGCAGGAGCCCCGCGAACAGCGCCTCACCGACCACGCGGCGGTCACCCTCGACCTGGACCTGCAGGTCCACACCCTCGACGTACGGCCCACTCCGTCGGTGGTCGAGCCGGCGACCCTGTTCTAAACTCCCACCCGCGCCGCCCGGATCAGCGAGTCGTATGTGTCGGTGGTGCGTTCCAGGGACACGCCCAGCGTGGCGGCGAACCGGTCGAGCTCGGCCTGGATCCGCTCACCCGCCTCGCCGTCGGTGACGATCCGCTCGATCTCCACGAACGCCCCGATGCCGTCCACCTCGTCGACGCACAGCGACATCAGCCCGAGCGTGGCCGTGCGGCGGGCCTTGCGGATGCGGACCGTCGGGTAGAAACCCATCTGCCGGATCGCGGCGTCCATCTGCACCCGATCGGCCACCTCGGTTTCGTGCTCGACACACGACAACTCGTTGGCCACCGGCGTCTTCACCGTCAACAGATGCCGCCCCCGCTCGGTACGCAGCCGGGCGAACGGCACCCCGATCTTCGACTGGCCGTACTCCCAGCCCACCGGCGCGTACGCCTGATCATCCTGCTCAACCGGCGCCGACAGGACGACACCACGCACCGTGAGGGCCGCCTCCAACGCGGCAAGATCACCGATCCGGTACTTGACCTCCACCTCGTACGCCGACGGCCCGGTCATACCTGTCGTCTGGAGCGTGTTCATGCCCGTCACGCCGTCGCACCCTACGGCTCGATCGCCCGGGTCGGCGGTCGGCGCGCCCGCGACCGTGCACGAGGTGGTCAGCTTGCCGCTTTCATCAGCACGTCACGTGCCTGTGGGTGGGTGCATCGCGCGTCGCGGAGCTGCCGGACCACGTCCTGCAGGTACGTGGATACCCGGGGTGAGTCGACTGTTGTGGCTACGTCCAGTGCGTGGTCGAGCGGCTCGCAGGCGGCGATTGGGTCGCCTGCCCGGAGCCGGGCGTTGGCCAGGTCGCAGAGGGCGAGCAGGCGGTCCCTCGGGTATGCGTTCGTCGCGGTGTTCGCGCGTTGTGTCAGGTAGGACGTGGCGTGGTCGGGTTTGCGCAGGGCCAGCCATGCTCGGCCGGTCGCCCCGTCGACGGCCGTCGGGGTCAGCCATTGCGTCCACCAGGGCTGATCGTCGTGGCTGACGTCCTGGAGTTGTTCGTGGGCGTGGGCGCTGGCTCGTTCGACTCCGTCGATGTCGCCTCGACGTCCGGCGATGGTGATCTCCCGTTGTGCGATCACGGCGCGGACGCGGTTCGGCAGCGTGTCGGGGTTGCGGGTGGCGGCGGTCGCGATCAGGGTGGCCGCTTCGGTGTGGTGGCCCAGCCAGGATTCCTGGTAGGCGGTGGAGGCGAGCAGGTTCGCGGTGGCCTGGTGCAGCGCGGGGTCGGGGCTCGCTTCGCGGGCTACCCGGAGTCCGGTCAGGTAGACCCGTTGGGCGCGTGCGTGTTCGGCGGCGTCGAAGAGCATCCAGCCGTATGTCTCGGACATTTCGATGTAGAGGCGGTGGAGTTGTCGTCCTTCGGTATCGCCGTAGGAGCATCGGGTGACGATTTGGCTGAGCAGGCTCCACAGTCCGCCGGCCCACAGCAGTGCCGGTCTGCTGCCCTCGGTGTCGTCGAGTTCGCGGCTTCGTCGCACGGATGTCTCGATGTTGGCCAGTAGTGACTGGGACACGCGGTCGCCGTTGAGCGCTGGCTGGAGGGTTTCTCCTGCCGGCAGTAGGAGGTCCAGGGCGCACGCGGTGACTGCGGATCCGGTGAGCAGTACGAACTTGCGGCGCTTCATGTCGTCTCCCTGGCTGGCCAGCAACAGCTCTCGGGCGGTGACGGCGTAGGGGTCGTCGAGAGCGTGCGACCGCCGGGCCGGTCTGTCCCAGCCTAAGTCGGCGGGCGTGAGACGCAAGCCTCGATGCAGGTGAAGGACGGCAATGATGTCGGTCATGGTCGCAGTCGACGGCTGGCGACCCTGCACCCACTTGTAGGCGGTCTTGGCGTGCAGGGCCGCCGCCCCGCGCTGACGGCGTACCTCGTTGATTCTGGCGATGAGCTGTTCGGGGCTCCATCCGAGGGCAGTCATATGTGCCCGCAGCGGCGATTCGTGCGTCGCTGTCATGTCGCTTCCAAGTCCTTGTGGCTTTTTCGCGTGCCCGAAGGTAGCACTGCTTTCAGGTCTTGTCCGGCCTGTCCTGCATGGATCAGGTGTCGTACACCTCTTCGGTGTCTACGCCGGTTGCACCCGGCACCCCGCCTCACCGTCTAGCCCCAGCGATAGTCGACGACCGATGCTGATATCGCAGCGAACGGTCGGCACCTCACCGGCTGATGGCGCTGCTGCTACCGGCCAAGGCCAGTAACCCAGCGGGCTTCAGAACCGTGGCGACGACTGCGGGCTGACGACCTGGAGCCGGGAACAAGGTGCGAGCGCGATGCGGACGCGCCACACGGCTGTCCATAACCGCCGCTATAAGCCGGCCGATCGAATTGTCAACCGGACGTCGCACAGCAATGGGACAGGGGAAATGATGATGCCGAAATCGGATGCGGCCGACATGCTCACCCTGCGCCGGGCCGCCGGCCACATCGGCGCGTACGTCGACGGCGTCGACCTCGCAGGCGCGTTGAACGAGCCGCTGATCGCGGCGCTGCGCGACGCTTTGCTGGCCCACAAGGTGCTGTTCTTCCGCAACCAGGAGCTGGACCACGCCGCACACGTCGCGTTGGGTCAGAGGTTCGGGACGCTGACCGTGCGATCCCGGTCGCAGAGCAACGCCTCCCTCGACGTGTATCCGCAGATCCTGACGATCTCTCCGCAGATCGACCGGGACCGGTACGGGGTCGACTACGAGGCCCACTACCGCCTCCGGTGGGCGTCGGGCACAACCGGCTGGCACACCGATATGTCCCACGTGGTGAACCCGCCGGCGGCGTCGATCCTGCGGGCCGAAACGGTTCCGCCGTTCGGCGGCGACACGCAGTGGACCAACCTCGTGGCGGCCTACGAGGGGCTGTCGGCCCCGTTGCGGACGTTGTGCGATGGTCTCCAGGCTGAGCACAGTTTCTTCGCCGGTTATCGGATGGTCCCCTCCGATCCGGTCGACCGCGCGATCCTCGACATGATCGGCCCCGACGCGCCGGTCGCGGTGCACCCGGTGGTCCGGGTGCATCCGGAGACCGGCGAGAAGGCGCTGTTCGTCAACCCGTCGCGCACCGCGCGGATCGTCGGGTTGTCCCCGGCCGAGAGCAGCGCGCTGCTGGGCCTGCTGTTCGACCAGGTGACGCGGCCGGAGTACACGGTGCGGTTCGGTTGGGAGCCGGGTTCCGTGGCGTTCTGGGACAACCGGTCCACCGCGCATCTGGCGGCCCCGGACATCGACCACCTCGACGGCGTCGAACGGGTCCTGCACCGGGTGACGATCATCGGTGACCTGCCCGTCGGCCCCGATGGGTACACGTCACGGGCCCTCTCCGGGACGCCGCTGGGCGCGGACCTTCCCATGGACGAGGCGCCTGTGGAAGGGCGCGTCCGGTGAGGGCCGCGCCGATGCCGAGCCAGCGCACGTCGCACGGCTTCGCCCGCTTCGAGCCTGGCTCCCTGACCAGCGCCGCCGATGCCGCGCACCTGTTCCCCCGGTTCCCGATGTACCGGCAGGGCCTGGAGTGGTTGGCGCGGTTCGTCACCCGCTCTCATCCCGACCTGGGCCGGCCCGGCGCGGTGTGTCCACGTCTGGCGCCCGCTCTGCGCACCGACACGGTGTGGTTGGTCGCGATCGCCCTCACCGGCGCGTCACCCGAGCACGCGGTCGAGGCCAGCAAGGTGCTGGGGCACCTGTTCGAGGACCTGGCCACGCCGGAGCAGCGGCAGTCGGCGGCGCTGCTGGGCTTCTTCCCCGACCTGCCGGCGCAGAACGCCGCCGCCTTCATCGACGGCGGCCACCGGCTGGTACGGCCGTGGTTCGTCGAGCGCGGACTGATGCTCGGGGAGTTCCACCCCACGAGCACCGTCGGCGGCGTCCACAACCGCGACCTACCGGTGATGCGGTGCCCGGCACCGATGTTCGCGGTCCGCGCGATCACCCCTCACGACCTGATGTTCCTCGACCAGCCCGATACCCCGCCCGCCGACCGGCTGGCCTACCTGGAGGCGTTCGACAGGCACGTCGGCGCACGCCTCAACCAGGCGGCCCGGGTGGGCCTGCATTCGCGGATCGACGAGGTCCGCGCCGCCCTGACCTCGGGAGGCCCGTCGTGACCGTCCGACACACCCCAGCGCTCGCGGCACCGACCCTGACGACGGCGTTGGAGGCGACCTACCGCGACAACGGGCTCACGCCGGCGGTCGTCACCCCGGCCGGCACGTGGACCTACCGCGATCTGGCCGCTCGCGCTCACGGTGTCGCCGAGGCCGTGCGCACCGCGACGCCGGCCGCGGGACGGAGCCCGATCGTGGCCGTGGTGCTCGATCGGTCCCCCGACTTCGTGGCCACCGTCATAGGCGTGGCCGCCGCGGGTGCGGTGTATCTGCCGCTGGATCCTGGTGCCCCCGACACTTATCTGGGTCAGATCTTCGACGAGTCCAGGCCGTCGATGGTCGTGACGAGCAGCGAACGTGCTCACCGCCTGCGGGGGTTGACCCACGCCCCGGTCGTGACCCCCCTCGACCTGACCTCCTCCGCCCCCGCCGTCGCCACCGGTGATGCCGCCGGCATCACCGGCCACCCGCCTGAGAAGCAGGTGAGCACGGCGGAGGTGGCGCTGCGGGACCCGGCGTACGTGGTCTACACCTCCGGGTCCACCGGCACCCCGAAGGGTGTGGTGGTGTCGGGTGAGGCGTTGCTGAACGCCACGGCGGCCCGGGTCGACCGGTACGGGCCGGCGGGGCGGGTGCCGCTGCTGCATTCACCGGCGTTCGACCTCACCACCGGCGTGCTGTTCTGGACGATCCTGTCCGGCGGCACCCTGGTCATCGCACCGGGCGGGCTCGCCGACGTCGCCGCCACCGTGGCGCTGATCCACCGGCACGACATCACGCATCTGATCTACCCGGCGTCGTTGTACGGGGCGTTCCTGGACCGGGCAGCCCACGGGCCGCCGGCCAGCCTGGTGGCGGTCGGGATCGGCAGCGAACGCTGGAGCCCCGTGCTGATCGAACGGCACGCCCGTGTGCTGCCAGCGGTATCCCTGGTGAACGAGTACGGCCCCACCGAGGCCACCGTCTGCTCCAGCTACGCCCTGATCTACGACGGGCCGCACGCCCGATCGGCGCCGATGAGCATCGGCCGGCCCGTACGCAACACGGGCTACCTTCTGCTGGACAGCGACAGGAACCTCGCCACCGGTGCCGGTGAGTTGGCCATCACCGGCACGAACCTCGCCCTCGGCTACCTGAACAACCCCGGGCTGACCGCGCAGCGGTTCGTCACCCTCGCCAGCGGGGAGCGGGCCTATCTGACCGGCGACCTCGCCGAGCGTGATCCCGCCGGGGACTTCGTGTTCCTGGGCCGGGCGGACCGGCAGATCCAGGTCGGCGGGCACCGGGTCGAGCCGGGCCACATCGAAACCGTGCTGATGGGGCACCCCGGCGTCATGCAGGCCCACGTCGCCGGCCTGCCGGGCGTCGGCGGCACCGGGTCGAGCACCCTCGTCGCCTACCTGGTGCCCCACCCGGACGCGGACAGTCTGGCGCCCACAGCCTCAAGTCCCGTGCCGGCCCGTGGCGGGGAAGGGCAGATGGCGGGCGACTGCGACCAATACCTGCGGAATCGGGTGCCGGCCTATCTGGTGCCGTCCGCGTACGTGGTGCTGCCGGAACTGCCCCGCACCCCGGCCGGCAAGATCGACGAGGCGAAACTGCCCAACCCCACAGTCGCCGCCGCCGCCGCTGCCGCCGCCGATGCCCCGACAGATCCGCTGCACAAGGCGTTGGTCAGGGCGGCGGCGGGCATCCTGGGCGTGGCCACGGTGCCGGTGGACCAGCCGTTGACGTCCCTGGGGGCGAGTTCGCTGGTCCTGATCCGCCTCGCCGCCGTCATCGCCCACGACCACGGGGTCGACGTGCCGATCAGCGCGCTGTTCGGCGCGTCCGCCATCCACCAGATCGCCGAGCTGGTCCGGGCGGGGACCCCGTCGGGCCGGCCGGTTCTCCGTCCGGCGGCAGGGGAGCCCGAGACCGTCTACGGGAGCGTGTGGCCGCTGAGTGGTCAACAGCGCCAGATCTGGGTCCTGACGCAGATGGCCCCCGACGCGTTGGCGTACAGCACCCAGTTCTCCCTGCGGATGTCCGGCCCGGTGAACGTTGACGCCCTGCAGGCGGCGCTGTCCCATGTGGTCGCCCGGCACGAGATCCTGCGCACCACCTTCCACGACGGCCCGGACGGGCCGGTTCAGGTCGTGCGCGAACCGTGGGCCGCCCGGGTGGACCTGGTCGACCTCAGCGACCTCGACGACGACGCCCAGGCAGCGGAGCTGGACTGGCGGATGCGGGCGGCGGTGGCGGCCGGGTTCGACGTGGCGGTGCTGCCGCTGGTGCGCTGGCACCTGTTCCGGCTCGGGCCGCGATCATGGCGGCTGCTCCAGGTCGAGCATCACTTCGCGCACGACGGATGGTCCGCGCAGCTGTTCCTGGCCGAGATGCGCGACGCCTACCGGGCGATCCTCGACGGCGAGGTTCCGCGCCTCGACGCGCTGCCCGTGCAGTACCGCGACTACGCCGCCTGGTATCAGCAATGGCGCAGTACCGGCGACTACGCCGACCAGGTCGCCTACTGGCGGAACCGGCTGGACGGTTGCCCGCCGGAAGGGACGACGTTCGCCCCCGACCGGCCCCGTCCGTCCGGACGGACCTACCGCGGTGGCCGTCTGGTCGCCCACATCCCACCCGAGACCGTGCGGCACCTTGACGAGTTGGCCGCCGCGCACGGGGTGAGCAGGTTCGCGGTGTTCCTGGCCGCGTTCGCCCTGCAGGTGTGGCAGCACACCCACGATCGCGACATGGTGATCGGGTCGGCTCTGGTCAACCGGCGCCAGGCCGGCACCGAATCCCTGCTGGGCATGTTCGTCAACGCGCTGCCGCTGCGCGTGGACGTCGACCCCGACGCCAGCACCGCAGCACTGCTCCAGGCCACCATGACCACCCTGCTCGGGGCGCAGGACCACCAGGAGTTGCCGCTGCTGGACCTGCTGGCGCATCTGAACGTGCCCCGCGACCCGGGCAACCCGCTGTTCAACCTGATGTTCGCCTTCCACGACACCCCCCGACCGGACTTCCAGGTCGGGACGCTCAGCGGGCAGCTGGTCATCGAGCACAACGGGACCGCGAAGGCTGACCTCAACGTCGTGTGCGTGCCCGACCCACCGACCCCCGGCGCGGCGGAGCACCGGCCCGGGATGAGCGTCCTGTGGGAGTTCGACAGCGACCTGTTCGATCCCGACACCGCCAGGGAACTCCTGTCCGGCTACGAGCGGATCCTGCACGTCCTGCCTCAGACACCCGACCGGCCGGTCCGTGACCTGGACCTCCTGGGAACCGCCGAGACCACCCGGATCCTGGCCGCGGGAACCGGCCCGCACGACGCCATGCCGTCCGGCACCCTGCACGCGGGCTTCGACTCAGCCGCCGCCGCCCACCCGCACGCCGTCGCGCTCGAACACGCCGGCACCCGGTGGACCTATCGGGACCTCGACCTACGCGCAGGGGCACTTCAGCAACGCCTCACCGCCCTCGGCGTACGCCCCGGGCACATCGTGGCGGTGGCGTGCCCGCCGGGCGTCGAACTGATCACCACCATCCTGGCCACCCTGCGTCTCGGCGCCGCGTACGTCTGCCTGGACCCCGGACAGCCCCCGGCACGGACCAGGCTGATACTCGCCGACGCCGACATCCGCGTTATCGTCACCACCCGCCAGACCACGAACGGCCACGACACCGGATGGCCGCCCGCCGGAACGGCCCTGCTCTACGCCGACGACCCCGCACCCGGCCCCGCACCCGCCGGCCCGCCGCCGGCCGCACCTGGCGTGCGTCCGGACGATCGCGCTTACCTCGTGTACACCTCGGGGTCCACCGGCACCCCGAAAGCGGTCGTGACCACCCACCGCAACGCCTGCGCCGCCCTGCACGCCCGGACCCGCCACCACGCGGTCACGCCCGCACCCGCGAGGCCCGCCCGGACCCTGGTCACCCTGCCCGCGATCTTCGATGTCGCGCCGCACATGATGCTGTGGACGCTGCAGACCGGCGGCACGATCGTCCTGCCCGACACGCCGAGCAGGCCCAGGACCCCGACCAGATCCGCGCCCTGGTCGACCGGCACCACGTCACCCACGTCAACTTCACCGCGTCGTTCTACCGGGCCCTGCTCGGCACGATGCCCACCGAATGGCAGCCAACACTGCGGGTCGTGGCCATCGGCGGTGAGGCGTGCGCACCCGACGACGTCCGCGACCACGCCCGCCGGCTGCCGCACGTGGCCCTCGACAACGAGTACGGCCCTACCGAAGCCACCGTCTGGTGCTCCGTCGCGCGCCTGCACCCGCCGGAGCCCGACGCGCGATCACGGGTGACTGTCGGTCTCCCGCTGACCAACAACAGCATGTTCGTCCTGGGCCCGGACGGCGACCTCCTGCCCGCAGGTGCCGCAGGTGAGCTGTTCATCGGTGGTGCCGGTGTCGCCGCCGGCTATCACCGCCAACCCGACCTGACCCAGCAGCGGTTCGTGACGCCCCGACGGGGTCCGTTGGCCGGACAGCGTCTCTACCGCACCGGTGACCGGGCACGCCTGCGCGCCGGCCGGTACGAGATCCTCGGACGCCTCGACGACCAGGTGAAGATCCGCGGCTACCGCATCGAACTCGGCGAGATCACCGCCTGCCTGCTCCAGCACCCCGACGTCACCGACGCCGCCGTCACCGTGCAAGGCCCCAGCGATGCGGGGAAGCTGATCGCGTTCGTCGCCACCGCTCACCCCCAGGCATGCCTGCCGGATCTGCTGCGGGCCTGGACCGCGCAGCGCCTCCCCGCCTACATGGCCCCCGCCGGCTACGTCGTCGTCGACGAACTCCCGCGCACCGCGACCGGGAAACTCCAGCCCGAACGCCTCAGCACACTGAGCACCCCGGTCGCAGCGGCGGCCCCGGTCGCCGTGCCGACCACGCAGCGCCAGCAGCGGCTGCTGCGGACGTGGCGCGAGCAACTCCAGCGACCCGACCTCGGCATCGACGACGACTTCTTCGCCTGTGGAGGCGATTCGCTGCAGGCGATCCAGGCAGCGGCCCGCGCCCGTGACCTCGGAATCGAGGTGACCGTCGCGCAGCTCGTGGCCGCCCCGACCGTCCGCGCCCTGGACCGACTACTCACCACCCCCGACGACAACGCCACCGTCGCACTGGCGGCGACCGCGCGGCGTCCCGGCGGCACACCGCTCGCGCTGACCGCCATCCAGGCATGGTTCTTCGCCCAGAACTTCGCCGATCCGGACCACTTCCACCAGGCGCGGCTGTTCACCCTCGCCGACACCTGCGATCTGCCGAGCCTGCGCGCCGCCGCCAGGTGGGCGCTGCACCGCCATGACGCCTTCCGCACCCGCTTCACCCGCCACGACCATGCGTGGACAGCCGTCCTGGACGACGCCATGCACGGCGGCCTCATCCGCGAACACACCCTGCCCCCGGCCGGAAACCGGCCGACATCCGAACGGTTGACCCCCGTCCTGGAGGGTCTGCACGACGGCATCAGCATCGCCTCCGGGCGCCTGGCATCCGTCACTATCGTGAGGGACAACGACGGCCGGCAGCGCTGGCTGTACATCATCGCCCACCATTTGATCATCGACGCGGTGTCCTGGCAGATCCTCGTCGACGACGTCGAGAGGGCCTACCGCCTGCTGCGTGCCGGCCAGGCCCTACCCGAGGGCAGCGCGCCGGGCCTGCCCACCGCGCCCACGACCCCGCCCAAGGTCGGCCCGGAACCCGACCTCTACTGGCAGAACCTGGCCACAGCGGCGAAACCGGTCCTCACCGGCACCGGCTCCGGCGGGCCACCGGCCCCGGTCGGCGCCCGCATCCGCGTGCGGCGGCGGCTGTCGACCCACGCCGGCATGTACCTGCGCCACGACGCCCACCGGCTGCGCGGCGTCGGCGCCCAGGCCATCCTGCTGGCCGCGCTCCGACGAGCCCTGCAACCCTTCACCGACAGCCCCGACCTGTACGTCTGGCTCGAAGGCCACGGACGCTCCCATCACGGATCCGCCGACCACGAGGGCGTCGTCGGCTGGCTGACCACCCTCTACCCGGCCCTCCTCACCGCCACCGACACCCACCCGGGACGCCTCATCGACGTGGCCGCCGACTTCCAGCGGCAACTCGCGGCGATCCCCGACGGCGGAGCCGGTTTCGGCCAATCCCGCTACCTGCACCCCGACTCCCCACTCGGACGCCAACTGGAAGCCCTCGCCGCCCCCCAGGTCACCGTCAACTACCTCGGCCACCACCAACCCACCGGACGAGACCGGATCCTGCGCCCGGTCCCCGGCCCGACCGGTGCCAGCATCGCCGCGAGCAACGTGCTGCCCACACCGATCGACCTGACAGTCGCCGCCGATCCGGACGGCATCATGTCCTGCCAGTTCCTGATCGATACGGGCCTGCTCACCCCGCAAGCAGCCGAGGACATGGCCGACCGCTTCACCGCCGAGGTCGAAGCGGCCGCCCGGCTCATCGCCCTCACCCCCACGCCCGTTCAGGCAGACGCGCGCACCCTGTTCCTCATCCACCCCGTCGGCGGGAAGATCGACTGGTACACCGCGCTGGCCGCCGCCCTGGGACCTGGCTGGGACTGCTACGGCCTTCCGCACGACGGATCCACCGACGCAGACACCATGCCCGCGCTCGCCCAGACCTACCTGGGTCGCCTCCGCGCCGCCAAACCCGACGGCCCATACACCCTGGCCGGGTGGTGTCTCGGCGCGGTGCTGGCCTACGAGATGACCCAGCAGGCACAACGCGACGGCGACAGCCACCGCATCGACGACCTGTTCCTACTCGACCCGCCCCACGCCGAGCAGCCTCTCGACGCCGACGACGCGATCATCACCCACGTCCAGTACGCCCTCATGCAGCACGGCTGGCCCGACCAGCCCCGACAAGCGATCACCGCCGCTCTGGGCGCCACGAGCGCCCTGCCGATCCCGGACCGGGCCTACGCGCTGGCCGCGGTCCTCGCCCCGGAGTCCATCGTCCCGCCGAGCTGGCCCAGCCAGCACGAGTCCCTCCTGCACCAGATGCGGATCCGGCTCGTCTGCCATGCCGCGATGTCCGCCTGGCATCCGGCCGGTCAGACACCGACGCTGCAGCTGATCCTTCCGCTCACCGTCACCCCCGGGACTGAGAACGCGACACGGACGTGGCGAACCCGAAGCAGCGACCCGCACGTGACCACGGTTGCGGGCGACCACGAAAGCATGCTCACCGGGCCAGGGCTCGACCAGATCACCACGCTCCTTCACGAGCGGCATTCAGCGCGGCCGACACACCCCGGGGCGGCGCAACGCCACCACGACAGAACGGGTGTTTTCGGTTACAACGCACTTGCCTGATAGCGTCTTCCGATCGCCCACGCTGTGCGGCATCCCATTCTTCAAGGAGTAAAAGCAGTGCGGATCCTGCCCGAGATCTCCCGCACCTTCGGTGAATACCTGCTCCTGCCCAACCTCACCGACGAGGCGTGCACGCCGGACCGCGTGGATCTGTCCGCCCCCGTGGTGCGACACCGGGTCGGGGAGCCGTCGGCGCTGCGGATCGCCGTCCCGATGGTCAGCGCGATCATGGGGGCGGTGTCCTCACCCCGGCTCGCCATCGCCCTGGCCCAGTGCGGAGGGCTGGCGTTCATCCACCAGAACCAGCCGATCGCCGCACAGGCCGAGATGGTGGCCGCGGTCAAAAGGCACAAGGCCGGCTTCCGGCACAGCGACATCAACATCAAACCGTCCGCGACCCTCGGTGAGGTCGGCGACCTGCTGGCTGCCGCCGAACGCGATGTCGCGGTCGTGACCGACGACGGAAGCCCCGGCGGCATGTTCCTCGGTCTGATCTCCACCAGCGACTTCAACGTGCACCGCCACGACCTCGGCGACAGCGTCGAAACCCGGATGCGCCCCGCTGCGGGCCTCGCCACCGCACCCACCGGCATCTCGCTGTCCGACGCGAACACCCTGATCTGGGACGCCCGCCAAGACGTCCTGCCGATCGTCGACGAGGACGGCCGCCTCACCTCGATCGTCCTCCGCCGCGACTACGAACTCCACAAGCAGTTCCGCAAGGAGAGCATCGACCAGGACAAGCGGTTCATGGTCGGCGCCGGGGTCAACACCCACGACTACCGCGAACGGATCCCTGCCCTGGTCTCTGCCGGAGCCGACGTTCTATGCCTGGACTCCTCCGACGGCTACTCGACCTGGCAGAGCACCGTGCTCCAGTTCGTTCGTGAGCAGTACGGCGACACGGTCCGCATCGGGGCCGGCAACGTCGTCGACGGACGCGGCTTCCGCTACCTCGCCGAGGCCGGCGCCGACTTCGTCAAGGTCGGCATCGGTGGCGGCTCGATCTGTATCACCCGCGACCAGAAGGGCATCGGCCGCGGCCAGGCGTCCGCCCTCGCCGACGTCGTCCGCGAACGCGACGCCTACGCCCGCGAGACCGGCCAGTACGTGCCGCTCTGCTCCGACGGTGGCGTCCTGCACGACTCCCACATGGCCATCGCCCTGGCCTTCGGCGCCGACTTCCTCATGCTCGGGCGCTACTTCGCTCGCTACGACGAAAGCCCGTCACCCCTGGTCAAGGTCGACGGGCAACTGTTCAAGGAATACTGGGGCGAAGGCAGCCAACGCGCCCGCAACGCCGCCCGCTACGGGCAGGGCAAGGCCCTCGTCTTCGAAGAGGGCGTCGACGGATACGTCCCCTACGCCGGCAGCCTCTACGACAACGTATCCGTCACCCTCACCAAGATCACCTCCACGATGATCAGCTGCGGCTCCACCACCCTGCCGCAATTCCACCAGACGGCGACCCTCGTCGAGGTCTCCCACCAGAGCTACCTGCAGAACAGAGAAGACGTACGGCTACGCGATCGCCCCAGCGCCATCAGCTGATCCGGCGGGGTGACACTACCGACCAGCGCAGGTCTCGCCGGGCATCCCAGGTGCCCGCGTGCCCGGTGGCCTGAAGCCCGGGTGGACCCACGTCGGAAGCTTCGACGCCATCGCTGGCCGACGACCCCGCATTGGTCGAGGTGCCGGCCAGCGATGGCGCGGCCCACGTGGCGTTACGCAGCCTTCGGTCGGTTTCTGCGTGGGACGAGCTTGATCGTGGCCTCGGCGGTCGTCTTCTTCAGTTCGGCGAGGACGGAGGTGTAGATGTCGGCGGTCATCTTGTAGGACGAGTGGCCGAGGGTGTCCTGGATTTCCTTGATGCTGGCTCCGGCGGCGAGCATCAGGGTCGCGGCGATGTGCCTGAGGTCGTGGAACCGTACTGGCGGGAGGCCGCTGCGTTCGACGAGCCGGTCGAAGCGGCCGGTAACCGTCTCCGGGTGCCACGGTTGGCCGTCGCGCTTGCGGACGAAGAAGATGTCGCTGTCGGCCCAGGCGTCGCCGGCGACAACCTTCCACGCCGCCCGGCGGAACAGGTACCGGCGCAGACTCGTGACGGTCTCGTCGCCAAGGTCAACGATCCTGTCCCCGGCCGCCGACTTCACCCCTTTCTCGATCACCTGGTAACCGACGCTGGTGCGCTGCCCGGTGATGGTGATCGCCGCGGCCTCCAGGTCGACGTCGTAGTCGTGTAAACCGCACAGCTCGCCTCGTCGAGGGCCGCGGTGGATCGCCACGTCGAACAGGGCGTACAGCTCGGGGTCCTCGGCCTCGGCGAAGTCGAGGAACTGGCCCGCCTGGACAGGTGTCCAGACCATGACCGGGCTGGGCCGCTGCCGCGTGCGGCGCCACCGGTTGACCGCCGCGTCGGTCCACAGCCGGGGTCTCGGCGGCCTGCCCGAGGCCAACTCGACCGACTCGGCGGGATTGTGGTCCACCAACTTGTGGTGATAGAGACGGCGGGCGTCGTTGAGCGCCTTACGCAGGGTCGCGAGGATCCGCTGCTGGCTGGCGTCGCCGACCGTGCGGATTCCCTTGACGGCGTCGCGGATCTCCTTCACGGGGCTGGCCTTCGCGGCGCGGATCTCGTCGTTGCGGGCCTCGATCGTGGCGAAGACCGACTCGATGTGCGCGGCGGTGAGTTCCTGCAGCGCCACCTGCCCCAGATGCGGGGTCCAGTACTTGGTGATGTGGTCCTGGTAGCTGCGCCGGGTCGCGGGCGCGAGCCTGACCCGGTTGGTGATCCATTCGGCGAGGTACTCGCCGAGGGTGAGCCGGGTGTCGGCGGGCACGTCGGCGCGGATGCGGCGGGCGACGTGGTCGCGGTCCGGCAGCGGCTGGTGGGGCTTGCACGCCTGCAGCAGGTCGGCGATGCGTCGGCGTTGGATCTCGTCGCGGCCGGCGAGGTCGAGCAGCGCGCGGGCGTGGTCGCGTTCGGCGGCGGCAGCCTCGCGGGTGTCGAACCCGGTGCGGCGCATCTGCCTCCGTGCGTGGCCGGCGTCGAGGGGCAGTTCGAGTTGGTACCGCCAGGTGCCGTGGTGGGGGTTCCAGCCGTTGCCGCGGCGGAGTTTGGGGCACTGTGCGCCGAGGCGTCGGCCGTTGTGTCGGCAACCGCAGCGTTTGGTGATGGATCCGTCTGCCATGACGAGTTCGCTCCTCGCCGACGCCCGCTGGTGAGCATCGGATTGTCGGGTGTCCGTTGGGTGGTGATCACCGCTCGTTTCGGCCGGGTGATCAAGTCGTCGGTGGTGGGGGCGGTGGGTCGCAACAGACGCCGAGAGCTGCCAGGATCGCGGCGACGGAGACCCGGTAGCGGGATCCGACCCGCAACACCGGCACCGGCAGCCGGTCGCGGCGCGCCAGCTCGTAGGCGCTGCTGCGGGACATGCCGAAGATCTCACCGACGGTCGCGACGTCCGTGACCGCTCCGAGCGCCCGGATGCCCTCAACGGTCCACACCGGCGGATTCTCTGCGGGAGTGCTGGCCATCTTGCTGTCCATGGGATTTGGTCCTTCGCGCAAAGAGGGTGAGAGCCCGCCACCGTGGTGGTGGCGGGCTCTCGGGATGGTGGGGGTTTGTTGGTGTGGTGGTCAGCCGGTTGGTTCGGTTGGCTCCCACCGACGCCGGCCGATCTCGGCGGTGCCGTGGTCGACGCGGGGGCGGCTCGGGCGTGACCAGCCCGACTGCGCCGGCCGGGAGGCGACCACGCGCCACCCGGCCGCCCGCAGGCTGGCCCCGCTCTCCCCGTCCTGGGTGTAGGTGACCAGACGCCGGTAGCCCAACGCCCGGGCGGCTTTCCACGCCGCCCCGTAGAGCAGGGAGCAGGCGTTGCGAGTTCCGTCCGTGGCCACTCTGGTGACCTCGAGGGTCATCCCGTCGTCGAGTCTGCGCGCGACGGGACGCCCGACGACGGCCACGCCGACCAGGACGTCGTCGCGGGCCACGCCGACGCTGAACTTGTGCCCCTGCGGCGGCCGATGATGGCGGTGCCAGTCCGCGACGAAGCCGCAGGCCTCGGCGAACGTGACCGGCACCGTCCGTAGGCTCACCCGCTCTCCTCGTTCGACAGGTCGTCGGGCAGGTACGGGACGAGCCGGGCCATCGCCTCGTCGTGGAACGCGGCGCTGATGTCGACCCCCACATAGCGGCGGCCGAGCTGCAGCGCGGCGAGGCCGGTCGTCCCGGCGCCGGAGAACGGGTCCAGAACGACACCGCCGGGTGGGCAGCCGGCCGCGATCGCCCGTAGCGGCAGGTCGATCGGAAAGGGGGCCACGTGCGACCCCCGGTAGGGGCGGGTCGCGATCCGCCACACATCCCCCGGGTTGCGTCCCTTCGGATGGGCGGCGGTGTGGGCGTGCCCGAGCGGGACGAGGTTGCCCCGCCCGGCCCGAGGCTCGCCCCGGACCTCCTCGGCACCGTACTTACCAGCGCCGTAAGCGCTGGCGCCGCGGCGGCGGGCGGTCGCGCCGATCCCCCCGGTGCGGCCCTTGCGTGCCCCGCCGATGATCCGGGTCCCGTCGGCGGCCTCCGGCCGGACGAACGGAATCCGGATCGGGTCGAGGTCGAAGTAGTAGGAATGGGACCTGGTAAGCAGGAACAGCAGTTCGTAGCCGGTACTCAGCCGGTCGGTCACGGACTCGGGCATCGGGTTGGTCTTCGACCAGATGACCGCGTTGCGCAGCCACCAGCCGCGCGCCTGCAGTGCGAACGCGATCCGCCAGGGCACGCCGATCAGGTTCTTCGCCGGCAACGGCGCGGACCGCCCTGATGTTCCGGTGGTCCCGCCGCCGGTGTCGTAGGCGCGACGGGTCCCGCCGGTGTAGCTGTCGCCGAGGTTCAGCCACAGCGTCCCGGTGGGTTGAAGGACCCGCAGCGCCTCGTCGAACACGCGCACCAGGCGATCGACGTACTCGCCCACGGTGGGCTCCAGCCCGTACTGCGGGTCGCCCCACGTCGCCCCGCACCGGCCGTACGCCGCGCCGTCGCGGCGATGCCCGGCGGGTATCGGGTGCGGGCAGGCGGGGGTGCCGCCGTGCCACGCACCGGTGCCGTAGTCCCGCAGCGACCAGAACGGCGGGCTGGTCACGATGGTGTCGACGCTGCCGTCGGGCATCGCGGCGAGCACCTGCCGGGCGTCGCCGAGATACAACTCGACCGGTCCGGCGTTCCGGTACCGGTAGGCGTCCAGCGAGGTGGGGTCGGTCATGCCGGCACCACCCACCGGTGCGGGCACAGCAGCAGCCGCAACGCTGCGGCTGCCTGGTGCGGGACGACGCCGTTGCCGAGGACCCGCAGCGCGCCGGTACGCGGCACCGCGAGCACCGGGTCGGTCACCCACTGCTGGTCGAGGCCCATGAGCCATTCCACGAACGGCGGCGCCAGCACCGGCTTGCCGTGCCGCCCGGGCTGGGTCGGCTCCGGCACCGGCCGGCCGAGCAATAACTCCCACCGCGCTACCGCCTCGGCATAGACGCCCCACCGGTCGACGTCGGGCTGACCCAACCCGGCGACGGTGGTACGCAGGTCCGCGCCACCGTCGCCGTGCCGGCCAGGTCCCCGCGCGTCGGAGGCGCGCGGAGTGGGCAAGGTCCGGGCCGGCACCCGCACCGCTGCCGACGGCAGGGTGAGATCCCCGTGCGAGCCGCGTTGCCCCGGGCAGCCCTTAGTGCCGTCGGTGGCCTTCGGGGTGGGCAGCAGCACCTGCGACAGCGGTGGCCGCCATCCGGCACCGGCGCGCCGGCCGGGGGTGCCGGTGTCGCTGGCGCGCGGGGTGGGCAGCAGCGGCGGAGTCGTCGGCTTCCCGCCACGCTGCGGCCGGTAGCCGCGGACCGCCGATTCTAGTGTCGGCCGCCAGGTGTCACGGTGGGTGCCGCTCATGTAGCCGGTGCCGCCTCCCGCGGTGGGTGTAGGCAGCAACTGCCCGGCGATACCGGCGAGACTGGGCCGGCGGGCCGCCCCGGCCGACGGGGACTTGTTCGACCCGTATGTCACCGCGGTCGGTGTCGGCAGCAGGTGATGGCGGGTCCCGGTCGGCTCGACCAGGTCCGGTAGCCCGTACTGGTGGCCGGGGCCCTTGCCGTCACGCGCGCAGGGTGTCGGCAACGTCCGTACCCCCTTCTCCTCCCCGTTGGTGGGTGGGGGTGGCCAGCAGGAACAGCCTGTCCCGTTGGTGGGCGGCGCCGATGTCGGATGCGCGTAGGCATGACCAGCTCGTGTCGTACCCGATCTCGGCCAGGTCGGCGTGAACGACGTCGAGTCCTCGTCGTAGGAGGGCGGCGACGTTCTCCACGAACAGCAGGTGCGGTCGTAGGACGCGAACGGCTGTGGCGACGTGGGTCCAGACGCTGGAGTGCTCTCCGGTGATCCCGGCGCGTTTGCCGGCGTTGGAGATGTCCTGGCAGGGGAAGCCGGCGGTGAGGATGTCGACGGGTTCGACCTGTGCCCAGTCGACAACGCTG
The DNA here is from genome assembly GCF_055517075.1 of Micromonospora sp. DSM 43699. Classification (NCBI taxonomy): domain Bacteria; kingdom Bacillati; phylum Actinomycetota; class Actinomycetes; order Micromonosporales; family Micromonosporaceae; genus Micromonospora; species Micromonospora sp. DSM 43699. The sequence goes on along the minus strand of NZ_JBTMMT010000024.1, from coordinate 842 downwards.
ATATCGCCGAGGTTCGGGATGCCGGGCCAGTGATGGGCCAGGACGGCGGCGGCGTGTCGGTCGGTCTCGGCGTACCAGGCGAGCCGGCCGCCGAGCACCAGCTCGACGGCCAGGTCGAGTCCTCCGTATCCGCTACAGACCGAGCCGACTCGTGGTGCGGCGGCGTGTTCACCGTTCACGCCACCTCCCCACGCCCCGCGGCGGCAGGTGCCGCCGCGTCGTGCGGGCAGGCCCACGGCCCACAGCCAGGCGCATCCGCCGGCCGTGGGCGTGGACGCAGTACCACCTCGTCGAGCGGCACCCGGGCTCTGTGCAGGAAGAACTGCCCGCGCAGCGGGTGCCCGTCGGCGTTGGCCTTCGCGGATCCGTTGCGGATCGCCCGGTCGAAGGCGACCGCGTCGGCCCACTCCGCGGGGCTGTTCGCCCGCAGGCCGGCCCAGAAGCCGTCGTCGTGGAAGGGGCAACCCACGCACGACGACTTCGGGGTGTCCCCGAGGCCTTGGTCGGCCAGGAAGCGGAGACAGTCGATCCGCCGCCAGCCCAGGTCGAGCAACGGGAAGACGTTGCGCATGTAGCCGACGTCCGAGTCACGGGCGCGGCCGATCTCGTCCAGGCTGATCCCGATCGCCATCTGCGCCCGCAGCCCGGCCGGCACCCGCGTCGGGTGCGGGTAGCCGAGCCGGCGCCGCACCTCCACCTTGATTGGTTTGATCTTGTATTCGGAGGTGCACTGCCGTCGGGCCATGCCCCGCTGACCGTTCGGCCCGAGCGTGAACAGGGGCATGGACGCGAAGCGGTGCTCCGGGTCGTGGGCGTCAGCCCGGATGTCTCCGGTGCTGACG